>CAZQDQ010000013.1:0-14925 GCA_964592455.1 uncultured Pseudomonadales bacterium | reverse complement strand
AAAGCCAGATATCCAAAAATACCGGACCACCAAAATCGCTCTTTACGAAAGAAATAAAGGCTAGCTAAAATAAAGAAAATAAACCACGGCTCTGGTGAGCCGATTACTCTAAGGGCCAGAAATCTTGCCGGCAAAAACAAAAAAACTATACTAAGCCAAAAAGGGTTAAGGCTGATTTTGAAATCAGTAAGATATTTATAAAACATCCCAAAACACAAAACACTTCCTAAAACTGTTGCCAAAAGCATGGCGCTCGGACCACTACTCACCAAATTAAACAACCAAATTATCCCCGGATAGAGAGGGAAGTGAGCAGGGTAGTACTCGGCTGGCAAAGGATTAGAGAAATTGTTTAAAATACTTTCTTTGTCATACCATGTCTTAGCAACAATCAGGTAGTTTGGTCCATCATAATTCTTCCAAAGTATTGCTGATCCTTCACTAAAGTCCATTTTCCAAAAAGGAAGTTCTATTTTTAGGCCAAACGGCAACCAACTAATCAGAGTAACTATAAGCAAACTACCAATAATAGCAATGAGTTTCATTAACTCTAGTATATACTTGTGTTTATCATGCCACAAATTGATAAAATCTCTGTCTTTTTACCTGCATACAATGAGGAAAAAAATCTAAAATCAACAATTGAGAATGTTCTTGCTAGTTTAAAAAAGAATTTCTCTGTTTGGGAGCTTATCGTTGTAAACGATGGTTCAAAGGATAAGACAGGTAAAATAGCCGACAACTTTGCGAGCAAAGACAAAAGAATAAAAGTAATTCACCACAATCCAAATAAAGGCTATGGTCCTGCCCTTATAAGTGGTCTGTATGCCTGCAAATATCCTTGGATTTCGTTTATCGACTCCGATGGACAATTCGATTTCTCTGAAATAACCTCCCTTACAAAAAAACAAGTCCAGACCAACGCAGATCTCGTTATTGGGTATTACAAAAAAAGACAAGTTTCCTTCACCAGAAAACTCAATACTAAGATGTGGCAAATTGTAGTCTGGTTAATGTTCGGGCTAAAAGTAAAAGATATTGACTGTGGTTTTAAGTTAATATCCAAAAAAGTTTTAGATAAAATAGAAAAGCTAGAAAGCAAAAGAGGCGCTTTTATCAGTAGCGAATTTCTAATCAAGTGCCAAAAAGCAGGTTTTAAAATTGTCGAAGTTGCTGTCAGCCACTATCCAAGGAGAAACGGAGAAGGAACTGGTGCTAATCTAGACGTCATTATTCAAAGTTTTATTGACCTATTTACCCTATGGCGAAAATTGAAATAAATAAAACTACTCATTTTAAAAAATCTCTTTTTATCATTGTGAGGAGCATTTTACGCGGCATAGCAATCTATATCAGAAATAACAAACTAGAATCCATAATTTTATTACTTACAATTTTTCTGTCCCTTGGCTTAAGGCTTTACAGAATAGATGAATACTTAACCTTCCTGGGAGACGAGGGTCGCGATGTTCGTATCGTAAGGGATCTGATCACCAAAGGCGACCTCATCTTTATTGGTCCACAGACAAGTGTTGGTAATATGTACTTAGGACCACTCTATTACTATCTCATTGCCCCTGCACTTCTGATTTCCGGCTTAAACCCAGTCGGACCAGCTATAGCTAATGCGTTAATTGGTACGCTGACTGTTTTTTTAACTTGGTTTGTTGGGAGAAAATGGTTTGGGCAAATAGCCGGTTTACTTTCGGCTTTCTTTTTTGCTATTTCACCTGTGGCCATTATCTATAGCCGATCTTCATGGAATCCAAACCCTGCTCCATTATTTGCTTTAATTTGTGCCTACTCAATCTATCAAGTTTGGCAAAACAAAAAACCTAAGTGGATCATTGTTACAGCTATCTCGCTTGCGGCTGCTGTTCAAATGCACTATCTAAGTCTTTTACTTATTCCCTTTTTGGGTGTTTTTTGGCTTTTAAGTTTTAAATCTCAAAATCAAAAATTAAAACCTGACCTATTACGCTTTAGTGTTTTTGGTTTTTTGATTTTTTTTCTGCTGATGTCCCCCCTTGTTCTCTTTGATTTAAAACACGATGGTATGAATTTTCAGGCCTTTAAGAGTTTCTTCACTAATCGCCAAACTACCATAAACCTAAACCCAACCAGGTCTGACCGTTTTATTCCCGTCATAGAAACTATCAACAACGACCTTTTTCTAGCCCGTTACGATTTTGATAGTATTTGGCCCTTGATTGTCTTTGCTGTCTTAATAATATTTACCTTAATTACTAGCAAGAAAAAGTCGGCCACCTATTTAACAGTTGCTTGGGTTGCTATTGCTGTTTTAGGTCTTGGGGTTTACAAACAGCATGTTTATATCCACTATCTAGGCTTTATTTATCCTGCGGTTTACTTACTACTCGGTTTAACCATATCGCTTGGACTAGCTCACAAAAGCTATTTAGTTAAGGCACTAGGTCTGAGTCTTTTTGTTTACCTCACCTTTTTGAACATTAAGTTTTCTCCGCTGTGGCAGAAGCCAAACCGCCAAATGCAGACTACAGAGCAGGCTGTCGATTTAATAATCAAAGAGTCAAATAATAAGGCGTTCAACTTTGGTCTTATAGCAAAGCAAAATTATGACGAATCGTATCGTTATTTTTTTGAAAACAAAAAAGCTAAGCTAGTCAGGGGAGAGCAGGGGATTACTGATCAGCTCTTTGTCATCTGTGAAGATGGTGATAAATGTCAACCAGAAGGAAACCCAGCCTATCAAATTGCTATTTTTGGTCCTGCTAAAGTTGTCAATAGCTGGCAAATAAACAATTTAAAAATTTACTTACTAAGAAAAAACCAATGAGTCCATACGCCAACGCTCCACTATTCTGGATAGACTTAGAGTTTACAGATCTAGATGTCAAAAGAGGTAAAATTGTTGAAATTGCCAGCATTATTACTGACAGCAATCTAAACATCAAGCACATTGGTCCAGACCTTGTCATTCACCAACCCGAGCAAGTGTTGGAGGGAATGGTTATGTGGAATCAAAGCCACTTTGAGTACTCGGGGCTACTAGAGGAAATACGAACTTCAAAAATCACTTTGGGTAAAGCCTATCAAAAAACTTTAAGCTTTTTAAAAAAACACTGCTCTTTTCAGTCAGCTATGCTTGCGGGGTCATCAGTTTATATTGACAGAGAGTTTTTAGGTGAGCAAATGCCAGAGATTTACAACTATCTTCATCACCACATTGTTGATGTCAACACCATAAAAGAGCTTGCCAGGCGCTGGTATCCCAGAGTTCCACCTTTTCCAAAAAACTACACCCACCGTGCTCATAGTGACATCATTGACTCTATAAATGAGTTAAAATACTACAAAGAATCAATATTCAAATAGTACGAATATCTCCATGAAAAAAAAGCTTTCTATCATAATAACTAACTACAATGAAAGCGCCAACCTTAAGCGTGGTGTACTTAGTCAGATCAAAAATTACTTAACAGACGTTCGCTTCCCTTGGGAAGTAGTTATTAATGACGATGGCTCTACAGACGGTGGTGACAAACTTATAGAGGGTTTTGTCAAAAAAAATAAGGGGTTTAAAATGGTAAGGGGAAAACACGCTGGCAAAGCGGCTGGTATCTGGAACGGTATTAAGCACGCCACAGGGGACATTATTCTTTTTACAGATATGGACCAGTCTACACCCCTAAAAGAAGTAGAGAAGTTACTTCCCTGGTTCGATGACAACTACCAAGTCGTTTTTGGTTCTCGCGGAAAAATGCGTAAAAATTTTCCACCTCTCCGTCAGCTTACATCATGGGGTTTTAGACAATTTAGGGGTCTTTTTTTACTTCATGACGTTGTCGATACCCAGTGTGGTTTTAAAGCAATGGAAACTAATGTTGCCAAAAAAATTTTTCCTATGTTAGAAGTAATTAAAAAACCAAACAAGAGCAGGGGGTGGACTGTCTCTGCTTTCGATGTCGAACTCCTCTTTATTGCCGAAAAACTTGGACTTAAACTAAAGGAGGTAGATGTAGATTGGGCTGACGAAGACACCTCTACTGAAAAAGGCAAAAACTTCATTACCGAATCTATGGACATGCTAAAGCAAATCATAAGAGTCAAGCTAAACGATATCAAAGGAGAGTATGACCAAAACTAAAATCTTTACTTTTAGTATTTTGATTTTTTGCATCTTTGTCTTTTTGCGTTTTTCTAACATTTATTCTGTTCCCGTTTTTGTTGATGAGGCAATTTATGTCCGCTGGTCCCAAATAATGCGATCAGAAGCCTCTCTCCGATTTCTACCCATGTCAGACGGCAAGCAACCTCTATTCATGTGGGCAACTATGCCTATGTTCAAAATAGTTTCCGATCCTTTAGTTGCTGCTCGGAGTTTGTCTACTCTTTGTGGATTTGGCACTTTAATAGGTTTATCTATTCTAAGTTTTCTTTATTTCAAAAATATCTACGCCACACTGTTAACAGGACTTTTGTACGCCGTTGCGCCGTTTACAGTTTTTTTCGACCGCATGGCACTTGCCGACAGCATGCTTTCTATGTTTGGTATTTGGATTTTGGTTTTCTTTAAGCTATTTTTAGACAGAAGATCACATGACTTCGCTATGCTCACAGGCTTTGCCCTGGGGGCAGCCCTATTAACCAAGTCACCAGCAATTTTTTACTTTGTTTGGCTCGCTTTGATATTTGTTTTTGAAATAGATTTCAAAAAAGAAAACAAAAAAACTATCTTAAGCCTCTTACTGGGAGTTTTTTACCTGTTTGTCATTGCCCTAGCTATGAAGAGCATTCTAAAGCTTGGTCCAAATTCCAACATGGACTCTTCCCGCAACCTGGACTATCTTTATTCTTTTAAAGAAGTTTTATCTCATCCACTATCTCCTTTAGTGGGTAATATAAAAACAACACTAAACTGGTTATGGCTTCTTTTAACCCCTGGTGTTTTTATTGTTTTGTTTACCCAAAATATCTTCAAAAACAAAAAATTGCTACTTTTCCTTTGTCTGTCACTTTTGCCTCTGTTAGCCCAATCCGCTGTTGCCAAAGTTTACACCAGCCGCTACATCCTATTTGCCATTACCCCTCTAATAATTATCGCAGGTCACAATCTATCTAAATTAAATAAATACTTAGTTGGCTTGGTAGTTATTTTGGCAAGTCTATTCTCACTAAAGTATATCTGGTCCCCTCAAAATACCAAAATGCCTTACGACATGGCCACTGGTTATTACCAAGAGTGGACAGCTGGTTGGGGGCAAAAGCAGGTATCTGACTACTTAATCAATCTTCACAGGCAGGGCAAAAAGATAGTCGTTTTTACTGAAGGCTTTTTTGGTACCATGCCAGATGGCATCCAGATTTACACCCAAAGCTATCCAAACCTCACTGTCGTCGGTTCTCACCCCATAGTTGAAACAATCCCAGACGGGCTCATAAAAACCTCAGAAGATAATGAGCGCTTTCTAGTGGTCAACAAATCCCGAAATAAACTACAAGAGGCAGATTTGGCCAAACTCGAACTAGTTGCAGAATACCCCAAATTCCCCCGCGCCGACGGCACAAGCGAATCCCTCCAGTTCTATAAATTAAAATAATCATTCGCTCCTATATAATCAACTTAATGGAATTTGTTTTGGCAAAAATTAAACTGGTTTTTGGGTTTATAAAGAAAAACTCCCTTTATTTTCTCCTTTTTGTCTTTATGTTACCTGCCATTTGGGATTTACTCAAACCTGGTTTTTTCCCCATGCACGACGACCTACAAGTTTTTCGTTTATACCAGGTCGACAAGTGTTTTAAGGACTTCCAATTTCCTTGTCGCTGGGTACCAGATGGCGGGTTTGGTTATGGCTACCCTCTCATGCAGTTTTACCCACCCATGCCTTATTACCCCATGCAAATTTTAAATATGATCGGGTTTGGTTATTTTTGGTCAGTGAAAATCATGTTTGCCTTGGCGTTTTTGGTCTCTGGCTTTGGTATGTTGCTTTTAGCAAAACATTTTTTTGGGGCCCCTGCCGGTTTGCTCTCAGCAGTTCTTTACGTTTATTCACCATATCACTCTGTAGATGTTTACGTCCGCGGAGCCATGAACGAAGCTTGGGGCATGGCCTGGTTTCCATTTATTTTGTACTATATCTACCAAACAATTACTACACCTCAAAACAAAAAGAGCTTTCTATACCTTTCCGCATTTTTAGCCCTGCAGCTAACTTCTCACAATGTTATGACACTGGTTTTTGCTCCTACCGCCATTCTTTGGGCTATTTTTTGGCTTATTGCTAGCAAAAAATATCAAAGTATTTATTCATTAATTCTTTCTGGTTTGCTTGGAGTTGGTCTATCTTCCTTCTTTTTTATTCCTGTCATTTTGGAACAGAGATTCGTCCACGTCGACTCTATGATTGTTGGCTATTTTAACTACTTGGCTCATTTCGCCGATATCAAACAGCTATTCTTTTCTAAATTTTGGGGTTACGGCGGTTCTACTTGGGGGCCAGAAGACGGTATGTCTTTTGCTATTGGTCGCCCACAATGGATTCTTGCCCTAATTTCCTCATTTGTTGCAGTCGTTACTTACAAAAAACAAAAACAGATTTCTCTAATAGTTATTCTTTGCACCTTTTTTGCTTTTGGCTATGCTTTTCTTACTCACAGCAAGTCCTCATTTCTTTGGGATCATCTAAAACTCCTCCAATTTGCCCAGTTCCCTTGGCGTTTAGTCGCCTTATCTGTTTTTTATTTTTCTTTTGCAGCCGGACTATCGACAGCCATTTTCCGCAACCACAAACTTTATCCACACCTTATTTTTGCTATGTGTATTGCCATAGTAAGTTATAACTTAACCTTTTTCAGGGTTGATAGACTCCTAAGTCTTACCCTTCCCGAAAAACTATCAGGATTTTCTTGGGAGAACCAGGTCACAGGTGGTATCTTCGACTACCTTCCTAGGTCAGCCAAAAGGCCACCAGGCTCACCAGCTCCAAACCACCCTTGGTTTGTGAGTGGCAATGGAGGTGTCACAGACTACACCAAAGGTTCTAACTGGATTAGGTTTAACGTCCAAATTACAGAGGATCAGTCTACTTTAGTTATTCCTATTTACGATTACCCTGGTTTAAAAGTAAAAGCTAACTCCAAGGTTATAAATCACTCTACTCAAACAGAACTAGGATTGGTAAGTGTTACTTTACCTCTAGGCAACCATAAAATTGACGTAAAAGTTGCCAATACCAGTCTTCGTATTCTTACCGACCTGCTTACCTTATTTTCCCTATTCATTCTTATTTATCTCTTCAAAAAAAATGGATCCAGAAAATAACTTAGATACTCAAAATATAAAAAAAAGATCAGTCTCTGCTGTTGTTGCTCTAATATCTCGTACTTTTCTGGTTCAAATTATTTCTTTTGTTGCTACTCTTGTCCTTACCTACTATCTTGATCCAGCAATTTATGGTGTTTTTTACTTAGTCTCATCGGTCATTAACTTTTTCGGTTATTTCTCAGACGTTGGTTTGGCCGCTGCTCTGATCCAGAAAAAGGATCGATTAACCAAAGAGGATCTTGCTACCACCTTCACCATCCAACAACTTCTTGTAATTTCTGGTGCTCTTATTCTGGCTTTTTTCTCAACTAATATCAAAAGCTACTACAATTTACCGCAAGAGGGGCTTTTTCTGTTTTACGGAATGCTGATAGCTTTCCTTCTCAGCTCACTTAAAACTATTCCCTCTGTTTTACTAGAAAGAGAAATCCAGTTTCAGAAATTGATTTTTCCCCAGGTGCTCGAGACTTTGGTCTTTAATTTAGTTGCTGTCTACTTTGCCATCAAAGGTTACGGAATCACTAGCTTTACCTATGCTGTTTTAGCAAGAGGCGCAATCGGTCTGATTGCTATCTATATAGTAAGTCCTTGGAAACCTACCCTTGGCATTTACCGCCAATCCATAAGTTCTTTACTTAAATTTGGTATACCCTACCAGGCAAATACTTTTTTAGCCATTCTAAAGGACGACGGTATGACTATCTTTCTTAGTAAAGTCATTGGTGCTACTGGGGTTGGCTACATCGGTTGGGCTAGTAAGTGGGCTGGTCTTCCTCTAAGAATCATTATGGACAATGTAACCAAGGTCTCTTTTCCAGTTTTTGCCAGACTTCAATCTGAGACAGATAGGTTGGCGAAAGCTGTAAGTCTTAACCTCAAATTTTTAAGTCTCATTACTTTTCCTAGTTTAGTCCTCGTGGGTTTCTTAGCGGCCCCCCTAGCAACCGCTATCCCTAGATACCAAAAATGGCTTCCCGCTATTATTCCTTTGTATTTCTACCTTTACAACTCGGCTTGGGCAAGTCTCTCCACCAGTCTCACCAATTTACTAAATGCCACTGGTAACATCAAAATTACTTTTAAATTAATGATTATGTGGACTAGCCTTACCTGGATATTATTCCCCATACTAAGTATTAAGTATGGTTATATGGGAGTGGCCTACGCCACCGGCCTTGTTGCTACCAGTTCCCTTGTTACTATCTATGTTTCTCAAAAGGTAATAGCCTTTAAACTCTTTGATTCAATTAAAACCAGTCTAATTGGAACTATGTTAATGATTTTCTTTCTCTATTTAACCTCAAATTATATTCAGTCTATACCTGCAGTCATTATTACTTCTGCAATTTCCCTCACAATTTATATCATTTCTGTTATTTTGTTAGAAGGCAGACAATTACTTACAACCATTCATCAATTTGCCCGCAATAAAAATGCTTAAAAAAATTCTTTATCTTCTATTCCTTTTTCTGTGTTTTTCTGGGCAAGCCTTTGCCTTTAAACCTGAAACCTTTGTTACCATTAGCAACCCTGTAAGAGGTTTCGAAGGCTGGAGCAATACCAAGCAATCCCCACTCGATCTGCCTACCTTTTTTTACCAAGAGGCGACTCATTCCGGCACCCCCATTACCTGGATGCTTCGTTTTGATGCCTTAGAAAACGCTACTATCTCCGGTTACTTTGCCAATTTGATTAGCACGGATAAAACTCAAAGCCTTGGTGGATTTTTAGAAATCACTCCTAGTTTAGTCGCATCAGTTGGACTCAGCTATCCACCAGGATTTTCTATCTTTAACGCCAATCGCATTTTTTTATCTGGTTACCAAGATTTCGAAAGAATAAAACTAATCGACAAATACATGCAGACTTTCTTTTCTCGATTTGGTACATACCCCAAATCTATTTCTGCTTGGCACTTAGATAGTTTTTCCTTAGATTATCTCCAAAGAAAATATTCCGTTTTAGCAGCCATGAACTGTGATGATCAATTTAGTATGGATCACTATCGGTTATGGGGTGGTTATGTAGGCAGTCCTTATTTTCCTGATAAAAACAATTCTTTGGTCCCTGCCAAATCTCAAAAAGAGCGCGTCAATTTGGCTATGGTTCGCTGGGCCCCACGAGACCTTTACCATTTCTATGGAGACGGAATTTCTTCAATGTATTCTTTCCAAATCAACGACTACACTGGTTTAGGACTTGGGACTAGCTACTTTCAAAACCTTTTAAAACAATATTCACAAAAAGATTTCAACGAGTTTACCCACTTTAATATCGGCTTGGAAAACGACTACCACCTTGCTACTTACAAAACCGAGATCAAAAATGTTCTTCAAACCTTAAATTCATCCATGGGTAAGTACAACTTACGCCCCATTCTTCTTGCCGACTTTGGCGACTGGTTTCTTGCCAGGTATCCAGAAAGCTCCCCAGCTTATTTTTATAAAACAGTAGATACTCTCAATCAGTCAAAAGAAACAGTTTCTTGGTACCAAAGTCCTTGGTATCGCTTAGGGCTAAAGTCCGACCAAGGTCAAACAAAACTATTAGATTTGCGTGTTTACAACCGTCAAATATATGAGGATCACTTTAATACTCCAAATCAAAACACTAGTCTTTTTCACGAAATTCCACCAACAATAGATACCGTCAAATACAAAGACCAAAGCTATCTAATTGATTTTGATTTATCACAGTCAATACTTGTCTACAACAAATACACCGACTATTGGAAAGCCACTTTAGTAAGTGGCAACAAGCGACTTATTCTTTACCCAGATAAAATTTCTTTTTCTGGGATTACCCCTCCAAACATAAACAGTCAAGAAATCAAAGTTGTAAGCGATGGATCCACAACTACCTGGATATTTACCCCATCTACACCTTTTAAACATCAATACCAATCCCTAATCTTGTGGCTTTTGTTATTTTTAATTCTCCTGTATAAATTTTTCAAAAAGCCAAAGCCACCAATTGTAGGCCTTTTTCTGTCACTTATCGCAGGTTTAACCCTGTACAAAAGTGGCACCCTCAACTCTTTTGGTCTCGGTTTTTGGGGTCCAAATGGACACGATGCTGTCTTTCATTTATCACTAATTGAGCACTTCCGTCAAAATCCTTTTTCGCTTTCTCACCCTCAATTTTCTGGTGAAGTCCTAAAAAATTATCATTTTGTTTTTGACTATCTTTTAGGAATTTTAAGTCGCCTTACATTTACCGCTCCCCATACAATCTACTTTTTGATTTTTCCCATCTGTGCTTCTCTTTTGCTTGTTTACTATCTAAATTTACTACTAGATAAATGGAAATACAGCTCACTTCAAAAAAACCTTGCTTTTGTCTTTACTTTTTTGGGTGGTTCATTAGGTTTTATTCCTCGTATTTCAATGGGGCAAAATCTGTTTACTAGTGAGTCTGTCTTTTGGGCAAATCAGTCAGTTTCTATGTTTTTAAATCCTCCCTTTGTTCTCTCGCTAATTATTTTGCTGGTTTTTTTAAATAAATTTTTTGAGAAAGGTGAGACCGACTCAAGCTTTATCACCCTTTCATTGCTTGGTGGAGTACTGGCCCAAACAAAAATATATGCCTTTATTCTTTTAGTTGCAGGACTATTTTTAAGCAAAAAATACAAACTCTTTTTTGGAGTTTTTATTGTTGGTCTTATTTTTACTTTGCCCTTCGCTTCCTTCTCTGGTTCTCCGTTTTCCTTTCAACCTCTCTGGTTCCTAAAAAGCATGTTTGCTTCACCCGACAGGCTTTATTGGTTCAAACTAGTCCAGGCTTGGCAAACCTATGAGCAGGCAGGACCATTTTCTAAGTTGATTCTTATTAATCTCTTTGCTTTGTCAGTCTTTATTATTGGTAATTTAGGTGTTCGTATCTTAGGTTTCCTTACTAAGACTAGTTCACTAATCAAAGCCATTACTTACCTGGGTATTTTAATTCCGCTTCTATTTACCCAAAGTATCAACCCCTGGAATACAATTCAATTTCTTTACTACTCCTTGTTTTTTCTCGGCATCTTGGCTGCCAAATTTATTTCCAAGTATCAGTACTTGGTAGTCCCTCTTCTGTTAATAGGTACACTTACCTCCCTTGGTACGTTAAGGGACTACCTAACCCATCGATCTGCGTCACGCATTAGTTATACAGAATTAGTTGGTCTTAACTTACTAAAGGGTTCTGCTAAAGGGATTGTTCTTTCACCCATCTTTACAAACAACAATGTCAGCTCGCCCAAACCGCAATATGCTTATGTTTCAAGCAGTTACATCTCTGCCCTTACTAGTCAACCAGAATTTCTCTCAGATACCATTAATCTCGATATTACCAATATCGATTACAAAAACCGCGCCAACAACGTACAAAGGTTTTATAACACCATGGATGTAGTTTGGGCAAAGCAATTTTTGCAAAAAAATAACATCTCATACGTTTACGAAACCCCACTCAAAAAACTAACTCTCTCCGCCTCAGAAATAGGTCTTACTCCATTATTCACCTCCGGCGAAGTCAATATTTACTCAGTTAACTAGATAAGCAACACTCTACCAGCCATTGCTAGGGCTGCTCCAATCGCTTTATTTCTCATATTAGGCCACAATATTTATCCAAACACCACCCAGATCTGGCTGGTTAAAAGTTTCTACTTTTAATCTAACCACCATTATCCATCTTAATCAACCAGTGGCAAATTAGGATATAACTCAGATCTAACAATCTCTGCCGTTCTATCACCACGTTTCCCAAACTGCTTCAAAGCAAACATCTCGACACATAGTGCAACTTTTCTCGAATCACCACCATCTCCCTTCATACTTTCTAACTGTGCAAATATTTCCTCATAGCCCTTAATTACCCTAAACCACTTCCGTGCATTCTCATATGTCAAGCGAAACTTATCGACAGATGACCCAGCCTCTCCACTTTTTTCAATAGCCTTAAGATTATCTAGCATTGTTTCCAATCGACTTTCCAGACTAGCCAATTTATCGCTCTTGTTCAAATTGTGCAAACTTTCCAAAAACAAAATTATGTTCTCAGTCAGAACATAGTCACCTCTTTCAGGATATGACTCCTTTAGTAAATTGTAATTTGATAAGTTATTTTTACTTAGCACTCGCAATTTACTAAACACACTAATTTTTGCAACCATCATATCCACATCATGCCTAATTTGTTCCGGTACCTTCACAAAACTCAATCGTCTTGCAGTTTCCCATAAGCCCCTCATTTTTTTAAGGCTTGGCAGTTTCTCCAGCAAACCAGATAGATTGCCACTAGCTATCATTTTAATGATTTCAGACGTTACTAAAACTTTCTCAGAGTCAAAAACTCTTTCTGCAGTAATAGGGTCACAGCTAAAACTTAACTGAATATTCGATGATGCCTCAGAGTCAGAAAATTCCATCCCCCCACAACCTAAATTCTGACAAGCAAATTTGTTTATATCTTTCTTCAATTCCTTTGCAATTTTATCTCTCAAGAGAATGAACGGTGAACCAACTTCTCGATAACCTAGTACAGAGAAAGTAACGGGATAGCCCATTTTTTTTCCTAAGAAGACAAAAAAGTCTTCAATAGTTCTTCCCGATCCGTCAAACGGTAAATGCAAAGAAATCATAACCGCATCTGCAAGAGTTAGTGTGTTCAAAAAAACGTCCTCCTCAACATCTTTGCCAATAGAATCCAGAGCCAAAAACAAATCCGTCTGCAAATGTGGTAGATATGCAGTTTGAATATGACTGAAACCACCCGTTATAACGTTAACGGTCCTTATATTACCTATATTACGCTCATAAAACTTGCCCGACCCAACACTTGTAATATATTCGTCGATCTCAGACCTAGAACCAGCAAGCGATTGTAACAACATTGGATCTCCTTTGAACTCTCCCTTGTGTATATCCCAAAAGGACTTCAATGTGCTTGCATTTTCCCCTATTAATCGTGGAATCAAATCACCTCTAATTGATTCGGTGTTTCTTCTAACGCCTGACATTGTCTCGGCAACACGGTCAAGCTCGTCTTTTCTTTCTAGTTCTGCAATCCTCAACTTGTCATCCTCTTCCTGCGCAATATAATTCCATGGCGACTCAATTCTACTAAGCCTTAGGTTCTCTTTTTGTAACAAAAAGTTTACAGCTAGCTCTTTTTGGTTTATTAACAGCCTTTCTACATTTTTTTGTAAATCAAAAAAGAACTGAACTATTACATCAAGGTGTACAATATCACTCTTATCCGTAAGTTCTGATTGAAATACTCTGTAAGCTAATCGCGACAAAAATCTTTTAGCGTAATCTTCCGTCCACCTCTTTTCCTCTATTAACTTATCACTCGGTCGATAATGTCTCGATAACTCATCAAAAAAATCCGCAGTTAGTTCCTGAAGTTTGACACAAAAATTATCATGAATCGGTTTGGCATCCAAAACAGACAGTGCCGATGTTAAACCACTCTTATCAACAAATTTATTTTCCGAACTACTTGGCCATTCTGCCATTTTTCTGTTGGTGTTTCTTATAACCTCTAACAAAGAATAGCGGCACGTATCCTCACGAAGACCTACGAAATCCGTATTTTTGTATAACTCTAAACTTCTTTCTAATTCATCAAAAATAGATTTATCAGGAAAAAAATCAAGCATACTCTTGTGCGCTTCAAATCTAACCTCAGCACTGTCAACCCTCAATCTTCTATTCTCAATATCACGCTTACTAGTATCTGTATCAAGCATGACTAGATAATATATTTTTATATAACTATTATCAATATCAATAAGCCAACATAATCAAACAAGAAAAAACTTACCCTATCACCATCAAGTTTAGGTCTAGTGCCTATCTTCACCTCCGGCGAAGTCAATATTTACCAGGTTAAGTAGTTACACTAGGAGTAGTCCTCCGGCCATCGCCAAAATCACGCCAATTATTTTATTTCTCATATTGTCTTTTTCTTTTAAAAACAGATAACTTAAAACAACTGTAAAAACTACTCCTGACTGCCTTAACATATTAATAACCGATGCTTGCCCACCAGCCTTAAAAGCAGAAAAGATACTTATTGCTGCAAGTGAGTACGAAAATGAACATATTAGTACGCGTATTAGTACTTTTGGTCTTAAAAAATATGGTATGTCCACAACTGCGCTTGGTTTAAATAGCAAAGATACAAACGATGGAAAAGCAAAAGCAATTACCATGTAAGAGGCAACGTTATCATACCTATTCAATATAAAAGCGTCATTTGTAAAAGCGACCCCAAACATTGCCGCCCCAAGAATTGCCAACATATGACCCTTTCCAATATTCCAAGTCGTTTTGCGAATGTTCACTATTATTAGACTTAGAACAACAAGCAGCATCCCAACGGCCTGTTTAGCTACAACTCTTTCGTTTAGTAATATTGTTGCTGCTAACACCGACCACAAAGCACTTGTAGAAAATATCACTGCTATCTCAGATGCTTCGGCGGTTTTATATGCCCAAAAAGTAAGTATACTTCCAAGTCCGTACAAAATGGTCATCGCGGCTATATTTTTCCATACTCCATCTAAGCTTGGCTGGTTATATGATCGGGTTCCACCTGTGTAAGCAAAAAAAAAAAACGCCACT
>CAZQDQ010000012.1:0-15139 GCA_964592455.1 uncultured Pseudomonadales bacterium | reverse complement strand
AATAATAATTTTTTAGTAGTAGCTTCGATAATATCTTTTTGACAGGTGTAGTCATTGGGGGGACAGGTTTTACCACTTTGAGCCGCAATTTGGAGAATCTCGGCATCGCTTTTTTGGGCAATATCGTCTTTTGCTTTTTCGACTACTTGTTGGTAGGCTCTTTGGGTTTCGGGTAAGTTTAATACTCGCCTTTGGCCATTGAAGCAACCAGTACCGGAAACAAAACCGAGGCCGTCATCGCAGTTGTTATTGGTGTCTGATTTATAAGAGCTACCACTTCGTTCGGTTTCTGTGGCCATGGATCCGAAAGTGTCGGGTTTTGGGGTGACTTCCGCTTTTGGTGTTGGTGTTGATTCCCCAGAGTTCGCCGGTGAACTTGGGGTATACCCCTTTTCGCTTTGGATGTATGACTGTGGGAGGCTGACGGTAGTTGGTTTAGGTGGTGGAGGCGAATCGTCTCTTTTATCTTTTGGCAAGGGTTTCTCAACGGGTTTTGGTGGTGGTGGTGTTCTTTCTATGTCGCGTATGTCCTCGTCTGGAAGCCTCACTCCATTCCTTATACTGCTGGTGATAGCAAACGGTTTGCTGTCAGGTGCGTTAGGGGTGATACCTTGTAAGGTGGAAAGGCGGGTGGAGATATAAAAAGAAGCGCTGGCAACAGCGGTAACAAAAGAAATAGCAATAAGTGCTCGGATATATCGAGTTTTCACTTATTTCATTTAAGCATTTTGTTGACTAAATGGATAGACATAACTATGATGGATGTATGGAGAATAACAAGAAGTATTTTTTCGGTTTTTTGGGAGTTGTCTTTTTGTTTTTTATATACCGATATTTAAGTAACCCACTACTGGCAACTGTAAGTGGATCTGGGAAAGTAACGGTGCCAGCTTCTGGAGCGCGTTTGTCTGTAAGTGTGGTAGAGACTGGTGATGATGTTAGTAAAGTTGAGCAGGCAATAAAAGCAAAAGCGGCGGCAGTTAGACTTTCGATGGTTACAAATGGAGTTAATGAAAAGAGTCTGACTCAGACTCAGATGCAGGTTACACCTCTATCGGCCGTTGTTTCTGGAGCTAAGGGGTACTCGGCTCAGGTGAATATTACTGGCCAGATTGGTGATGTCTCTGACCTTAGTGGATTGGTGGTTAAACTTTATCAGTCTGGTGCTTCGATTGTGTCTCAGCCAGTAATAGAAGTCGAGAATCAACAAGATTTAGAAAACCAAGCATTAAAGATGGCTTTATCAGACGCGGATAAGAATTTGAAGATAGTGTCTAGGTTAAAGAGAAAAATTTTTAAGAAAGTAGTTTCTATTCAGCAGGCCAGCTCTGGTAACGCGTCAACGGCGACGAAGATTACGGAAAACAACGGCAGTGCGGGAACTAGTATAGAAGTGGCGAAGGCGGTGTCGGTGGTTTATCAGCTGTGGTAAGAGGGGGGCGCAATATTTTTCTTTTTGGGTAAGAATCCAAGAGCTTGATGACATAAGAGCTTGCGGGGTATGATTGCGCGCGACTTCGTTAGCAAGTTTCCACTGAAGCACGATTGGTATAGAATATAGGGATGATAGATTTTGTTGCAGTATCAGTAAAAGCTGGTAAGGGAGGGAACGGCTCTGTGAGTTTTAGGCGTGAGCGGTTTATACCTAAAGGCGGTCCTGATGGTGGTGATGGTGGAAAAGGAGGTGACGTATATTTTGAGACTGATCCTAACATGAACACCTTAGACTACTTTAGTCATAACCAAAAATTGTGGGCAGAAAATGGCAAAAATGGTATGGGTCGGAAAATGTACGGAAGTAAAGGCGGTGATTTGGTAGTAAAAGTGCCTGTGGGGACTGTTTTGCACCTAAAAGCTTTAGACGGTAGAGCAATGGACTTGCAGGAGATAGATATGGATAAGCCAAATATGAGATTGCTTATTGCCAAAGGGGGCCGAGGAGGTAAGGGTAATGTGCATTTTAAAAGTTCGCGAAACACTACCCCCAGAGTTGCGGAGGATGGAGCTGTTGGGGAAGAGTTTGAACTAAAAATGGAACTCAAACTGTTAGCTGATGTTGGTTTGGTTGGGTTGCCAAATGCTGGTAAGTCGACTTTAATTTCGGCAATTACAAAAGCGAGACCAAAAATTGCTGACTATGAATTTACAACACTAGAGCCCAACTTAGGAGTAATGAAGTATAAAGGAGAAAGTGTAGTTGTGGCAGATATTCCTGGTCTTATTGAAGGTGCAAACGAGGGAAAGGGTTTGGGAGTTTTGTTTTTAAAACATATTGAGAGAACAAGGAAAATCGCCCACTTAGTTTCTGTAGCTCCTGTTGACCCAAAAATTATTTATGAAAACTACATCAAGGTGCGAAAGGAGCTGAAAGCATATGAAGGAGGTGTGAAAGATAAAAAAGAGATGGTTTTTCTTAGTAAGGTAGACTTGGTTGGTGAGGAGCAGCTTAAGGAAATAATAAATTATTTTAAGAAAAAAAAGGTTAAGGTTTTGCCTCTTTCTGTTGCAAATTCTGTAGGGTTAGAAAAGTTGAAGTCTATATTTCTCGACATTCGTTAGTGTAGGCACCTCGTCTATTTTTTTTGGTGCAGTCAACGCCGCAGTTTGGGTCGCAGGAGTTGGGACTGCAAGCAGGAACACTATCAAGGGCAACAACGACACAAGCACCATTTTTGCATCCGTATATTGTTTGACATAGTTCTTGACCGCTGCAACCTTTGATAACTTCAGTGTAGTTCATGTCTGCCGAGGAAATAGCGTAAGTATCTGGACAGTACTTAATTAAGTCTCCTTGGGTGTCATTTACAAAGCTTAGGTCTGCATAGATGGCAAATTTTTGAGGACAACTACTGTCTGCTGGTAGAAGGTAGATTTCGTAAGGCTCTTTGGTGTTTGGATCACAAGGAACTTTGTCTAAATATGGATCTAAGACGTTTGAGCCACACATGGCAAGCACTGATTTGTCGGGGTAGCATTCGTGATCGCTGTAGTAGTTTTCGAAGGCGTTTTTTAATTTTGCTAAGTCACTTTTTCTAACTGTATCGTAGCCTCTAAAAAACTGTTGAAGTGGGTTTACTCCGTACAAGAGAACTAAAGCAATGATGACAATAAGAGAAACAACGATCATTACTTCTATTAAAGTGAAGCCCCGCAAAACTTTTTTCATTTCTAATTTATTGTACATTTATTTGGTTTGAACTAGCCAGTAATTAAAGGAGGTTTCTTTTTCTAAACTGTTTGGGACAGCTACGGTGAATCCTGAAATACAGTCTGTCTGATTGTCGCAAGCTTGTTTGGATTTTACATACATGACCTGATTGTTAGTGTTGGAAATTGGGGTAATGTAGACCAAGGTTTGGGGGTTAATTTGGTTGTTTTGAATAAAGACTTCGGAAGACCCTGTGGCTATGGTGGCTGTACCAATTGTGGAGTTGGAGGTAATAGTACCTGAGATAGAGCTATCGGAAACGTTTTGAGAAGCAATGACTAGGCCGCTGGTTTTAAGAGTATTAAAGTTGGCTGATCCAGAAGCGTCGATTGAACTTACTTCTTCGCCGCTTGCTCCGAAGACGGCTAACAGTTTTCCTGAGTCAGTTGCCAGAGGTGAGTTGTTTATACCTAAAGCAAGAGTGCCGGAAATGGTGGCTGTTCTGCTATCTAAGTTGTTTGCAAAAATATTTCCAGTAACTATAAGGTCGCCAGCCACTACAATTTGCCCGTTGGGGTAGAGATTTAAGAGGTTGGCTAAGATGTGAACTGGTTTGTCGCCTGTTGGTTGAATAAAAAGATCTGTTTCGAAAGAACTTAAGGATTGGGTAAATATAGATCCGTTAGCTAAAATGTCGGAGACATAAAGGGTCTGTAGAGTAAGATTGTCATTTGTTAGATCTTCTGGTAGTTGAGCTGATGTGGTTGAAAGTGGTGATAATAGAAGCGGGTCATCTGAGGTGTTTTCTTCCAAGTTGGCGTTTTCAACTTGGTTAAGTCTGTTTTGAATAGAAGACAAAATGGCTGAGGCGGTGGAGTATTTGTCATTTATTATGTTTAGCTGTTCGTTTAGTTTGTCGATAGTTTTGCCTTTAATATTATCTGCCGTTAATGTGCCGGAAATGGTAGCGTTGATAGCGTTTAATTCGTTGATGTCGGCTAGGGGACTGATGAGTTTGTTTTTTATTACTAAATTGTCTGCCAGCAGTTCGTTGATAACCGCAAGACCTGACCTTAAGTTTGCGATTAGAGAGTTTGAAAAGTTAGCAATGTCTTTTTTTTCTTGATTGTTTATTAAAAGAGCGAATTGTCCATTAATTTTTTCTATTTGAGCTGAATAATTTATGTTTTCATTTGTATTATTTTGGTATACAACACTATCGTCATCGCTTAAAACAAACCCTGCTACTCCAGATGTCCTGGTGTTTCCCCACTTGGCATCGTCAAAGCGAGGGGCGGAGAAGCGATAGGAAATGTTACCTGGTGAACTGGAGTAGATGTAGAGAGTGTTTTTACTTTCATCTATCTCATACCAAGTTTTGGCTTGACTGTTAGGGGTGAGAAGAACAGACATGCGTGAGAGATTCTCTTTTAGATTTGTAGTTTTGCTAAATAACCAGAGATCACTACCCTTGGCTTGATTATTGAAATTGATTGTTTTTCTGTAGCCAATATTTTCCAAGTATTCATTTGTAACGATTGTGCCTGTAGTTTCTTCTTTGACTCCAATCATACCGGACAAATAGGTGGCGTACTTTTCTCCGTTAATAGTGTAGGGAGGGTCAACAGTACCAACGTCTATTTTGCCTGTGCCTCCGCCAACAGTGACGGTTCCGTCTACTTCCAGTGCTCCAATGATTCTAGAATTGCCTCCAGCGGTAAAAGTGGCCGAAACAGATGCATCTCCGACAACGTAAAATTCGATTCCTGTGGGCATGGACTTTGTACTGTCACCAACTCTAAAAGTACTGGTGGCGTTCCACTGACCGCCAGTGAGGTTTCGATTGGTAATATTTATCTGTTCAGTTCCAGCGGAGTTGTTAATACCGTTACTGAGGTACAGCCTGCTCCAGGCGGTGCTGGCACGGCCAAGATAAGCATCATCATCTACTCCAGGCAGTATGTCTCCGTCAACTTGAAGAGCAGTTGTACCACCACCTATTCCGGGATTAGTTAGAGCGGTGTTGAAACCAATAGCAACCGGCTCCATAAAAAAGGAGCTCTCTCCGGTAGTTCCACCTAGGTGAACTAAGGCTGACGTAGTGGCGTTGCTTCCGATGTTAACTGAGTCGGTAACCCACCAGGGGGCAAGTGAGCCAGACCCTCTTTGCCAGAAACCTAAAATACCAGTGGTAGGGGCGATAGAGGTGAGGTTTGAAGATCCATCGGTGTAAACTGCGGAACTAGCCGAGAGTCCTGAGAAGGTGATTGTGCCAGAAGAACTTAATCCCGTTAGCCCAGAGGCGACTCCAGCACCGGTTATATCCCAGGTACTGCTGTTTACGGTTACAGTTTTGGTGCCGGTGGCGATAGAAATATTTCCAGTGGTACTATTGCCAATAGTTAAGGTTTGATTGTTGGTGGTTGCCAGAATTCCATCGGCAGTTAGAAAACTGCTGACACCAGAGAGGCCACTAGAAATAGAGGCAACTGGAGTGCCTGAGTTTATATTTAAGACGGCAAACTTGGCAGAATCGGTTGCCTGTGCACCAACAAGAAAGTCAACGGTAGAATTGTTTGGAAAAAGAGCTCCGTTTGCTTGAGACCAGTAACTAGTGACGGCGGTGTTCAGATCGATCCAACTTAAAGTACCAGTACCGTTGGTTTGCAAAATGTAATTACTGTTTTGAGAGGCTGGCCAGGTATAGGTTAAAGAATTTAGAGTAGTTGTTCCTGCAAAAGTAACATTGTCGTTTAGAGAAATAGTATTAGAGTTACTGGTCAAAGTTAAATTTCCAGAAACATCATCGATAGTGTGGGCGACCCCGTCGATTGAGGCAATAATACCGGAAGAATTTACTTGGAATAAATCTCCATTACCAACGGTAAGCAAAGAAGCTGGAGAAGTATCACCAAGACCAACATTTCCAGTTTCATCAATCACAAAGGGAGTGGTATCTGCAGCTTCGTCGTTGACTCGTAAGGCATAACCATCGGAGCCATAATGATTAACAACTAAAGTGTTGCCAGTGGCGGAAGTGTTGCTGTTATTTAAATTCACTAGAGTGCCAGTAGTTAGAGCAGTAGACGAGAAGTCGGCAAGAGTGCCAGTGGTAAGAACTGAATCATTAAAATCCATGGCTATGGTACTGGTAGAAGTTCCCAAATAGTTGTAAATAAAGTTGCCGTTACTATCTACAGATAGGGCGGGTGTGTAAATGCTTTCGCCGGTTGAAGATTGAGATAAATTGTTGTAAGTATTAAAAATTCTAAAAATACTGTTGATATTTACTTCGTTTTTGGTAATTTCTGGACTTGTTAGAGTAGCAAGGGTTGAGTAAAGAGAGAGGTTTGAGGTTTCCATCCAGTTGTAGTAGGTGGCATCGTTGGTGCCTAAGATTGAAAGAGTGGAGCTGTTGTTGCAGGTTGTGCTGCCACTGTTGTAAGCAGGGCAAGAGGTACCAGAGAGAGAAAAAGCTACCACATCGTTGGCAGAAAACTGAGTGCCGAGGTCATCGTCCTTATTGATATTTGCTGTAGAGTCGTAAAGGTCCATAGCTGAATCACTGTCAATGCCAACTGCAGTTAAACCACCAGTATTGGCAGATGCGTCGTTTAAGCCGGCATAAATATATTGATTACTATCATCGACGGAGACGGCAAAGACACGGTTACTGGTTGATGTTCCTCCCGAAGCATTACCCATCAACCGTTGATAATTATCAGTACCAGTTACTCCGGTAATTCTGCTGGTTGTGTGGTTTTGAATGGCTTTGTGTCCCACATTGTATAAACTAAGGATATTTCCTGCGGTAATAGTTTCTGCTGTTATCAGAACATCATCGATTCGTCCGGCGAACCCGGTATTTGCAGCGACTACGTCTGTGGCATCGTAGTCGCCGATAACAAAGTCATTAGCAACATCTTCCAGTCCGAGGAAACTTGCATTAAGAGTGTTTTGGGCTAAGAGAACACCGTCGACATAGAGTTTAAGATCTCCTGCTGCTCCGGCAGTACCACCATTAAAGGTTATAACGACGTGATACCAAGTGTTTTGCGCCACTGAGTCGTTGGGACTGCTTGCGGTGATGGTTTGGTCAGCGCTTTCGTCATAGATTTCGGCTTTAAAATTACCTGTTGTATCGGCATCATCGTTAGTTAAGACTAAACGATATCCACGGAGTGTGCTTGTTTCGTCCCATTTGGTTATTATGCCGTCTTGTTCGCCTGATCCGGCCATGGTGGTGGGGTAAACCCAAGCAGAAATAGTAAAATTTTCTGTACTATTAAAGTCAAGATCCGCGTCGGAAGCATTGGCAATTGATAGATTTTCGGTGGAGCCATCAAAGTCGGTGGAATCTCTTCGGACGCCATTTGCTGCGTCAGAAGAATCAATGTTAGTGGCAGTAAGGTCGTTGGTTTTTACTGAGATATCTTCGAGGTCGGAGCTGGTGACAGTAGCGTTAAGTGGCCACATGGCACGGATATCACCAATCATTTCATCTGTAATATAGGTGCTTGTGTAATATTTAACCGACCCGTTGGTTTCGTCGTTGGCTTTGGTGTTGATGGCAGTCAGTCCGCCGTTGTGGCCGGCGTAGATTGTTGGAGATTTGCCATCTATGGTGCTGGTTCCATCGGTAATAAAGAGGGCACTGGGAGCAATATTAATGGTTTGAGCGGACGCAAATAGTGCTGGAGTTGAGGATTCGTCCCAAACAGAATCAGGATTGCCGGGGTTTTCGTCGGCAATGTCGGCTATGACATTGGTCCATTTGTCTAGTTGTAGAGCGGTTTCGTTGAGATCCCACAAGTTTCCATCCCGATCCAACCACACACTGTTGTAGTCATTATCGGCTGCTCCTACCTCATCATCGTAGTCATAGACAGTTCTGTCGGTTTCATTGATTACAGACATACCAGCGTCTGTGCCGACGACGACATAAACTTTACTGTTAATGTTTCTGGCGTGGACGTCGTTTATCGTGGCGTTAACAATGGGAGCAGAAGGTCCTGCTACCCAAGTGAAAGTAGAGTTTCTATTGTCGATGGTTTTGTTGCCGAGATAATCGTTGGTGGCATCGTATTTTATGGCTTTGTCATTTTTAAAATCGATAACATAGAGTCCTCCGACCGATCCGTTGTTTCCGTAGTAAATTTTTCCATCAAGTGCCCAAAGAGAAGATCCAGTGGAGTTAGTGGTTGGTCCAATCATTTGTTCGGTAGTGCCGGAGCCTTTGCGAAAATCCATCCAGAGGGTGTTGTCTTTGGCATCGTAAATATAAATTCTAGTAGTGGTAGCTACTATGATGGCTTTGGCAGGAAATTCGCGAGTACCACAACGATCGTTGGTATCGACTACACAACTAGCACCGATATTATCGATTGTTTCGTTGTACCAACTACTGGCTTTTCCGCGATCATCATTTCGCCAGAGACCACCATCGATATCTTTGCTGGTGTCATAAACAAAAGTATCAACGGGAGTGCCAGTAGCAATGGTGCGTTGGTCGGTTTGACCACCAATAAACTGATCGGAGTTGCTAAAAGAAAAAGCGGTTCTGTTTGTGTCAGATTTCATGGCTAAGAGATTTCCGCTGGTTAAACTAGTTCCAGAAATGTCCACGATATTTTCGGTGGTTGTGGAGTTAGCGTTGATATCTAGTGATTGTCCGGTTGAAGAGTTGTCGATTTGCAAAGAAGTTCCACTTGAGTTTTCGATATCTAGTTTTGCTTGAGGGTCTGTTGTTCCGATACCGATATTGCCGGTGCCGTTGGGGTTTAACAAAATATTTCCAGTGGTATTGTAGGTGGCAGAGTTTCCTAAAACTAAACTTTGGCGGTTAGTGGTAGAAATATTACCGTTACCATCGTAAAAAAGAGCGGCGTTGGCTGTAGTACCCGCGATGGTTGCTGTCGGAGTTCCGGCATTTAGATTTAAAACCGCAAATTTGGCGGAAGAGCTGGCTTGGCCACCTAAAAGAAAATCAACGGTGGAGTTTAGAGGATAAAGAGTGCCATTTGCTTGACCCCAATATGAGTCTCCACCACCAGTTTGAGCAACCCAGCTTAGTGTACCTGAACCATTGGTTTGTAATACATAAGTATTTGATCCGGCCGATGCTGGCCAGGTGTAGGTTTGACCATTCAAAGTGGTGGTGCCAGCAAAAGTAACGTTGTCGTTTAGAGAAATAGTATTTGAGTTACTAGTTAAAGTTAAATTTCCAGAAACATCGTTGATAGTGTGGGCCACTCCATCTAAAACATTGATGGCTCCTGAGTTGGCGATATTAAATTTGGTGATACCAGAAGCAGAACCAGTAAAAATATCACCAGTCCCGTTTTGGTCCACTGTGAGTGCGGCTGTAATGGCTGAAACTGTAGCGGTAGAAATAGTAGTGCGACCATCGGCTGTGACCCTAAATTTGGCAGTTTCAGTTGCACCAGAACTGAGCATTAACAAATTGCCACTACCAGTAGCGACATCGTTACCTACATAGCCGGAAATTAGACTACCACTAGTTAGATTGGCGTTGGTGACTCTGAAAAAGTCTTGGGTGGTAGTACTGCCTATGGCTAACACCTGGCCTGCCCCTAGGGCGTCTGGCTGAAGAGTAATGTCTCCACCAGAGCTAACCTCGGTGGTAAGAGTAAGAGATTCACCGGTCAAAGTGAAGTTTCCAGAAGTGGAAATTATAGATGGGGAAGTAGCAGAGATATTGATGTTGCCTGAGTTGTCAATTACCGGAACACTATTTATAGTGGCAGGATTTGCTGCTGGATACCCCTGGAGGGTTTCGGAATTAAGGGCGTAACCAACTGTTGCAATTTGCTGTCTGGGGGTGAGGGTTTCGGCGCCAACACCTACTTCTAAGTAAATATTTTGATTGTCAGCAAAAACAGATTGAGGAATTTCAGCCCCACAAACAGTATCGCCTATAAGTGTGTTAAAGATTCCTTGATTGTCAGGGGTGATTGAACAAGTTCCTGTTTTATAGAGACAGTCTTCACCACCAGCTCCGGTACAGGTACCTTCTGTACCGCCAGATAGCTGATCCCAGAGTTTAAAGTTGACATTGACTGTGGTAACGATGGGTGTACCGACTGAGTCACTAAGTCTACCTTGGAAAGATAGTTGTCTTTTGGGGCGGACAAGTGAAGTTCCTGCTAAGCTGGGTTTAGCGTTTTTAATAATCTGATTGTAAGCGAGGAGGGCCATGGTGGTTGTAGCAATTACTAGAAGAGCAAGGTGGAGATATGGGGTAAAAGGGAGCTGGTGGTATCTGTAATAAGCCTTGGCTAGATTGCTTTGTTTGAGTGCCGAAAGGCTTTTGGCGGCATTAGAGGGGTTTCTAGGTTTGGGCAAATATCTTTTTAGCCATGAAAGTGGAGATAGCTTTGTATCTTGTTGGACGTACTCGAATGGGTTTTGGTCTATATATCCTTGTTTGTGACAAAAGCTAGCTAATTTTTTGACGGATGACTGGCGTCTACTAATGACAGAGGCTGTTGTTTGAGATAGTTTCAAGAAGGAAACATAGCTATTTAGTTGTTCTTTGCTTAATACTTGACTTAAATGATGGGTGTTGAACGGGGTGTGTTTAGCAATCCAGTTAAAGTAGTGATAGAGATCAGAACAATAGTTTTTAATTGTAGAATGAGTTTTTTTCTCTGATTTTAGAAAAAAATTAAACTGGTCAATTATTTTTTTGCTAGAAGTTGGACTTGGGGCTTTGGTTGCTAATGATGTTATTTGATCTACTCGATTGTTTTCTTCGTATGTGTCTGCGAAATAGGTAACTTTTAAGTAAGTGGTTAGCCTTCTGATAGAGGCGAGTCTTCTGTTGATGGTATTAATTGGTGTGAAAATGTCTTGTTGATTAATTTGATATTCTTTGGTGTATTTTGAAATATTTTGATAGAGACTATGTAAGTCTGGGTTACCATTTACTTCCAGAAAGCCAAAAAAATGTCTTAGGTCACTAATATAATTTTTGATTGAAACTGAAGATAATCCTGATTCAGATAAGAAATTTGCAAACTCGGTTAAAAGTGAGTGATTGTTTTTGGGCAGGGTCATGAAGCAAATAAATCTATGTTGAACTTATTAGAATGAGAAAAAGAATAGGGGCTAGGAAAATAGCGCTCGCAGTAACAAGTTCTAAAACAATATATCTGTTTGTTTTGGATTTGTTTTGAAGAAAATCTTGTTGAGAAAAGTCGTTTATTAACACTGATTTGTTTATGTTGATAACTACTGTTTAGGTTCAAATTAGACGATATTAGACGGTTATATATTAAATATAGAAACATTTGTAAAGGAAGTCAACTCTATTTAATAAACTGTTTGAAACTTAGGTTTGTACGATCTTAAGTTTTATTTGTCTTTGCTAAGTTCAATTGTTTATCAGACAGTTTTATTGTTTGATTAATTGACGCTATATTATGCGGTAATTATATTTTTCATGCGTTTATTGAACTTAAAATATATTTATTTTTTGCGGACATATGATTTAAGCTTGTTTTATCTGTGAAAATATATTTGATGTATTTAGATATATATTGTTAGTATCCATATTTACGATCCTGTTTATTTCAGCCTACAAAATTTTTTTAAGTTATACTTTGTGTTGTGGAGATTCGGTGTTTTGACAGTCTCAAGGTGTATCAAAAGTGCAACATATGTAGCAAAACATTTCAAATATAGAGAGCAGGAACTTGTTTTTGTCTGTCTAGCTGATTATTTTTTGATCCATTTTTTGGGGTAGAAATACTCGGAGTAGATGTACTGAAGAGTAAGGTAGAGATAGGCAGTAGTATATGAGTTTCTTAGGAAGTACATACAGACTGTAGAGGTAATTAGGGCTACTGCCAGAGGAATAACCTTTATATTGTTATAGATATAGTTTTGAAGAAGCTCCTTGTCAGTTAAAGGTCTTTTTTGATAAGTAACTAGACAGGATGAGAGTAGGATATTTTTGTTTAGTAGCTGGTCTTTCCAGTTGTAGGCGACTTTTTTGACCCTTACTAATATTTGGTTTGGAAGGTTGTTTGGGAGGAAGTATTTACCATTGATGTCACTGAGGCTTACGTAGACTGCTTTTTGAGGGTTTTTGGTATCGTAAAGGGTGATTTGACTGAACGGTCTGCTGGTGGCATTGTGGCGTCTTAAAAATGGGAAACCATAGAGCAGTACAAACCTTAGACTGTCTTTTGCTTTGATTCCGAGACTAAAGGCTGAGAGAATTAGGTGGGTGGGTAGACCGATACAAAGGAGAATGATTAAGAGTAAATTAAGATAGTTTGGTTCTATTACTACAGCCGCTTGTTTTCTTGGGGGGGGTGTTGGGGCTGGTGGAGTTTTGGCTAAAAAGGGAGTTGGGGTTATTTGAGCCGCCAAATTTGGAGGTGGGGTTATGGTAATGGAGGTCGATGGTAGGGGCAGTTGAGTTGGTGTGGCTAAACTTGGCAAGGTTGGTGATGGGGTTGTAGTTTCGGTGGGGGTTGTAGTAGGAGTAGAAGTTGCTGTTACAGATGAGCTTTTATACTTTAAGTAAAAAGTGGGAAATATTGTAGTATTGTTTGAGGCATCTGTAGCGGAAAGAATCACAGAGTAGTTGATGTCAGGCGCTAAGCTCACAAGTTGCTGTTCCCAGTTGCCGTCTGTTGAGTTGCTAACCCACGACTGATTGGTACAAGTTGAGGGAGCACCAGATGGACAGATAAGACTAAATTGAAAGTTAGCGTTTGTTTCTACTTTTCCTGATAGTTTTGGACTACTTCCACTGACAGTTAAATATCTTTGGCTTTCTTCGGGGATTGACCCGGATACTGATGTGTTCCAAGAGTAGGAGGTTGTGTTAACTTTTGTAAGCGAAATAAAAGGAGCGACAGAGTCGATATAGTAAGTCCAACTGTTTGTTGTGGTGTTTTGTCCAAATTCGTCGTAAACAGATACTTTCCAGGTGTGATACCCCTCGGTTTGATTTTGCTTGAGCGATATATAAAAAATGCTAGAAGATGCACTGGCGGTATAAAAATAGAAATCTTGACTAGTGAGATTGTTAGGGATATTGCCGGCAAAAATAGCGTCATCAATAAAAAGGTCGTAATGACTAAGATAACCAGAGGAGGAACCTTTCCATATAAATGTAGTTTTGGGATTGTTTGTAGAGGAGTTGTTTGGTGGTGAGATTAGATTTGGGCCGTACAAAGATGATGAGGGAACAGTAGCTGTAACATCGGAAGTTTCTGTAACAGTGCTAACAGCCAGGGCTGATTTTGTACCAAGTGTATATATTAAAATAATTCCAGTAAAAATTAACTGGGTAATCTTTATCATTTTACTTTTTTTCTAGTATCTCTATTTCTCTTTGGAGTTCTCTGACCTCTCTTTCTAGTTCTTCTTGATGTCTGCGGTTGCGTTTGCTTAAGAGTATGATGATGATAAGAATGGATATAAAAGCTATTAGTGAGTAAATAACGGCGCTGATGGGAAAGAGCCAAAAGTAAATCATGCCGCCAATAACGTTATTTTGACTTCCATAAACAAGGTTTAGTTCTGCGCTATATCGACCGTAACCCCATTTTTGATTCCATTGTGCTTGAAAACTTTTTGTGTTTTCGGGAAAAATATTTCCTAAGTTTAGTGGTAGTTTGGCAACTTCTTTGTTAAACATATCTGTGATGCGAATAAACCCACTTGGTTGAATATGAGTGTCTGAGAGATTTTCTAATTTACCTGTAAACTCAACTGGACCTTTTTCGGTGTGTTTAGGTGTGGAGAACTCTAGAAGGCTGGCTTTTTCGGTGATATTTCCCTTGATAGTGACATAAAGAAGTGTTCCCACTCTTTGACCAATTATGGTGGCTGTTTTTTTGAGCTCACCTGGTTTTAGATCTGCATTTGGCATGTAGGTGACCATAGCGTAGTGGCCACCAGGAAGTACTGTTGTGGGAACTCTGATGGTGATTTCTATGTTTTGGGTTTGTCCTTTGTCGACTGGGATCATTTTGGGTGCTGTAATCCACTTGCGAGCCGACCAGCGACTGGTAATGTTTTCAGAGATAGGAATTGGGGTATTGGTTTGAGAGTCAACTATAAAGTCGTTTACAAAAATACTAAAGTATTGCTGATCTTCCGTGTCGTTTCTGACCTTTATTATTTTTTTGATTGTTTCACCTGGACTGGCTTCTATTTGAAGCCTGGGAGGAATGGCAGTGATTGTAGATGTGGCCGCTTCTGTTTGGTTTGCAAATAAAAGATAGATAGTAATTATTAGGGCAGTGGATAGTTTTTTCATTTCTTTAAAAAGAAGCAGTTGCTGTGTAGGTAATTTGGTTTTCGTAATCTCCGGCAGCTTGGGTGGCGTCGACTGAAATTCGATAGCAGACATTAGCGGTGTGACTGTCCGCAGTAGCGGTGTGACTCATAACTGTTGCGATAAGTGGTGAGTCTGGGTCGGCAACCGAAGGAAAGCGGCGGGCGTTGAAATTTGCTCCTGTAGAAGTAAAAGGAACGGTAGCGCCAGAAACCGCTTTTAGAGTGTAACCAAAACCTGGATTGCCCGTAGCTGTATCCCAGGTGTCTGTAGTGGTTTCATCGGCTGTGCCATTATCACCGTCTGTATCGGGAATATATGGAGAAGTTCCTCCATCTTTACCTAGTTGATCGTTTTCTTGGGCTGTAACTGTGTATCCATTAGCGGCGTTTGTGGAGACTGTTAGCAAGTGGGCTGCATCTTTGAATGTGTTGAGGGACAATGTTCCAAAGGGAACGGCTAGTGGGGCATTGGTACCTGTACTAGTATCTACGTCTGTTTGATTGGTGACACCGGTACCACAGGGGTTTTGACCAGAGGCAATACCAGCAATAGAGAAACTAATTGTAGGATCAACTGTAGCAGTAACTCTAACTGACTCAATAACTGCGATTTTGCCTGAAGTGCTATCTATGACAGCATCAACGCTATCATAATTTTTGACTTGAAAA
>CAZQDQ010000011.1:0-15650 GCA_964592455.1 uncultured Pseudomonadales bacterium | reverse complement strand
TGTCTAAAGAGTTTTGTGCTGCTTGTAAAGCCTCCCATGTAAAGTTCATCGTCTTTCTATAGTGAGTAGACAGATACAAAAAGCGCAAAGCCATTGGTGAAAAACCCTTGTCAACCACATCAGTCACCCTATAAACGTTTTCCAAACTTTTACTCATCTTTTTTCCATCTACTGTCAAAAAAGCACTATGAAACCAGAACTTAGCAAAGGGACTTTTGTCAGTGACTGCCTCTGACTGGGCAATCTCGTTAGGATGATGTATCGACAAGTGGTCTTCACCACCAGTATGAATCTCAAATTGCTCACCCAAGTAATGCATACTCATCGCTGAACACTCTATATGCCAACCCGGAAAACCTTCTCCCCAGGGACTGCTCCAGTGCATAACGTGGTCCGCAAACTTTCCCACCAGTTTAAACCACAAAGCAAAGTCAAGTGGACTTTTTTTGCTCGTTTCTGTCACTACTTCTTCACGTACTCCTACTAATTTCTCCGACAAATCTTGTCCAAAAAGACTTCCGTAGTCTGGGAACTTTGCTACCTCAAAATAAACTGCTTCTTCAGTCTCATAGGCATACCCTTTTTCCACCAACTGTTCGATTAAATTTATTTGTTCCTTAATATGATCCGTTGCTCTACAAGAAACTGTTGGTCTTAAAACATTCAACAAATCCATGTCGGCAAAAAAAGATTGCTCGTATTCCTTGGCCACTTCCCAAACCGTTTTGCCGTATTTTTTGGCACCCTTCTCTAACTTATCCTCGCCCTCGTCAGCGTCGGATACTAAGTGGCCTACATCGGTAACATTTTGAATATGTTTTACTTTGTAACCTTCTATATTTTCCAGAACTCTTCTTAAAACATCATCGTTTACATATTTTCTGCCGTGGCCAATATGGGCAAAGTCGTAAACTGTTGGTCCACAAGCATACATCCCAACCTCCATTTCACCATCAACCTCACGAAAAGGCTCGAACTCCTCTTGTTTCCTAGTCAGCGAATTAAACAGCCTCAGCATAAGCCTATTGTACCTTTTTGCTCCCAAAAAATCCTCCCTTTTATTAGGAGGACTATAACAGCTTTTTAAGTTCAGAAGACCTAACATCAACAACTGCAGTTACTTTCGCCATAATTTCTGGCCAGCCAATCTTCGCCAAAGTGAATTCCTTATACAGTTTACTTACCCAAAGCATTCCCAGACCAAAATAAGTAAAGTACTCTCTTTTATATTTATCTTTTGTCCTCCACCCTACAAACATGCTCTCATAAAGTTGGCTTTCGTATACTCCGCCTAAAGATCTCAGAACCACCGGTACCGGCTTATCAGACAAGTCCTTGATCATGGCCACAAAAGATCCGTCGTAAACAACTTTACCAGCCATTATTAGCTGCTTTTGCACAGCAAACCCAGCCAGTACCCCACCAAGGCAGGCTTCGCGGTAAAACATATCTTTGCCATTAACTTCCTTCATCATTTTTACCACAATGTCTTCCATCACTCATTCTCCGTTTTTAAAGTATGCTTTATTTTATCAAACCTATATCATAAATTCTGGATATTTGTATCGATATCTTTTATTTTTTTGGGCAACCACGTACCATTCTCTTCTGGCTACTAAAAACAAAATCCACCACGGATATCTTAAAAAGTTTCTTAAAGCCTGGCTCCTGTGTGAATAAGCCGCCATCCATTTCTTCCACGACTCAGTCAAACTTAGTTTTAATTCCATATCGGGACTTGCTAAATACTTATCAACACTTTTACTTACAACTATTTCTTTCATGTGTCCCACAAAGCTTACCCACAACAGTAAAAACTTATTTTGTCTAGTTAAACTTAGCAACTCACGGGCCAGACTAATGTGATCGGGGTGTCCCGACACTCCAGATAAGTCGTAAGACACCACCAAACCAAAGTTCATTTGCTTAATAAACTTTCTAAGTCTTTTTTTCCAATCCAGTCTTTGACGCAATTTTCCATCTTCAAAGTTCCACAAAACCCAGTCTGATACCTTTAAAATTGCCATCGCCTCGGCAAACTCACTGCTTCGAATCTCTCTTAAACTTCTACCCTTACCATTTATGTGTATTTTTCCGCTCTCACCTTCTGTAAGACTCAAAACAGTCACCATAAACCCCAAGGAAATCAGTCTTTGAATCAGGCCCCCAGCCATGACAGATTCATCGTCCGGATGTGGAAAGACAACTAAAACTTTCTTATTTTTTAAACTATTTAGAAAATTATCTATATCTAACATCCGCAATTAATCTTACTAATTAGTTGCGGGTCTCGATTTATAAAATCGGACAGGTTCCACCTCAACTCTTCATCTCGCCAAAGGCGGATTCTCAATTTATCTGTTTTGAATGCTTAAAATGGTATGGTGCACGCTTCCACACCACATTCACCTCTAAAATATACCATATAATCCACTTACATTTCTATGAAATTATATATATTCCTCCTAGGAGTATTCCTCTGCTTTTTTGTTTATCCTTCTAGTTTTATTTATCCGAAGGACACTCTTCCAGACAACAACGATACCAGACTCATTACCTACATTATCAACCAAGTCCAAAATAATCTCATAGCCAAGAAGCCGCTTTATGAAGCAACTTTTTTTGCTCCAGAACCTAATACACTCACCTACTCCGATCTATTCCTAACTACCAGCTTACTCACCTTACCTGCCAGGATAGTCACCAACAACCCTATTCTAATATTCAACCTTGGCTACATCTTAAGCTTTGTTTTGACTTTTTTTAGTTCCTTTTTATTTTTTCATAAAGTCAGTAGTAAACTGTTTGGCTCACTCTTAGCTACACTACTATTTAACTTATCTGGAGTTCATCTTCACTACTACTCGCATCTTCAAGTCTTTAATTTTTGGCTTCTTTTTGCCGCTCTCTACAACCTAGTGAATTTTTTGAATTCTCAAAGCAAGAAAAGTCTTCATTTATTCCTTCTCTTCACTACTCTCCAGCTTACCGAAACTATTTTTACCGCCTACCTCCTCTTTTTTGCCAGTTTGTTTTTTGTTCTGGGTATACTAATAAAACGCAGAAGCGCTAGCCAAAACCGCACGGAACATGCACATGCCCCGTCAGTAACGCACCGACCTGCCTGTCGGCAGGCAGGGTACGGTTTTAGATGGGTTGTGAGTTTTTTGCCTTACGCCGTTGTTTGGCTACTTTTACTTCTCCCCTACATCAAAACCCATTTCCTGTATGAAGAAGCCACCAGATCAATCCGTGATGCGGCTCACTTTTCCCTTGGCCTCGAAGAAATTTTTACCAAATACCAAGGCTGGGCGACACTCACCATAATATTCGTTATAGTTTTTTCAAAAAGAGCGAGTGATTCCAGCAAAAACCGCGCGCAGATATGCCCTGCCAGTCAGGAGCGATGCGAGCACGGCTTTTTGCGAAGCACGAAGCTCTTGTTGCTATTTTCTCTGGCCATGTCCCTTGGTCCGGCTCTCAAAATCTTTGGCCAAACCATAAAACCACTCATACCTCTCCCATACGCTCTCTTCTACTACCTCTTCCCAGGCTTTACCGGTTTTAGAACTCCTAGTCGTTTTATTTTGCTGGCCCTTTTCGCCGCTAGCTCTCTTGTCACTATCGCCACCAATAAACATTTCAACCACCTAAAAACAAAAACTAAAATATTTATTATTTTTCTTGTCTTTATTTTTCTTTCCCTCGAAAATCACATCCCGCTTACCGGCTATCCAATAAACATTAGCCTACCAACAGTATATGAAGAAGTAAAAAAACTACCAAAAGAAGCCATCATCTTAGAGTTACCTATAAAACTCTGGAACATGCCAGATCATCAGATAGAGTCCATTCGCTCTCTTTATTCTTTAGAGCACAAACACAAAAGACTAAATGGATACTCTGGTTTTGCTACTCTCAAATGGATAAGGCTGGTTGAAAATCTAAATACCTACGGTCTCACAGACGATACTAAACAACAACTTAAACTGCGTGGCGTCACCCACATCATCCAAAACAATCAACTATCTGAGATCTGATATCCGACATCTGAAATCCACTTTTACTCTTTCTGTCTATCCGTCTCCCCATGCGAACTCCCAGCCAAACGCTTCATCAGTTGCTTTAAAAAACTATCCTTCTTCTGTTTTTCGTAAACCTTTTTCTGGTTATCTTCATGTTCCTGCTGTGCCCTCTCCTGTTCCTGCTGTGCCTCAGTTTGTTTTTTGTGCTGAATATATTCTTCCAAACGGTTTTTTATTTCTTGAAACTGTCTCCTTTCAGCCTGTTTTTTTTGAACTTCTTTAACTTGACTTTCTTTTTCCTCGTTCTGTTTTCTGATTTTTTCATCGGCCGCCTTCACCACACCAGTAGGAGCAGTAATAATCTGTTCAATAGAGTCAGCCACAGTATCTCCCAAAACCTTTGCCGTGCCTTTTACGGCACTCTTACCAACTTCAAAAATATCACCAGCTACTTGCTGGCCAATTCCCCCCAAAGCAGACATAACTTATGATACTTTACCGGGTCAAAAAAACACAACAATTTACATCACCCTTCTACCCTCCAAAGCTCTCAAAAGTGTCTGTCCGTCCGCAAACTCAATATCAGCCCCTGTAGCCAAACCTCTACCAATTCTAGACACTTTAATTGTTTGGGACAAACCCAACTCCTTAATTTTCTCAACTATATACATCGCCGTTGCCTCACCCTCTAAATTTGGATTGGTCGCAACTACTACTTCTTTCACCTCACCTAGTCTCAGCCTAGCAAGTAGCTGAGATATGCGAATATCATTTGGACCTACTCCCGCCATAGGGTTTATCGACCCCCCCAAAACATGATAAACCCCTTTGTATCCTTCCGCTTTTTCTATTGCAATCAGATCTAACGCGTTTTCCACCACACAAACAAGAGTTTTATCTCTATTTGCATCTTGGCAAACCTGACAAAACTGCTCTTCACCAACATTAAAACAAAGTTCACAAAACCTTGTGTCCTTTTTTAAGTTTTCCAAAGCCGCAGCGAACTTTTCCAGTCTCTCCTGAGGCATATTGAGCATGTAATAAGCCAAACGAGCCGCCGACTTTGGCCCTATTCCAGGCAAAATCTCAAAACCATCAATAACTTTTTGTACAGGTCGAATGCTTCTCATATAACCTAAACATCATACACCAATTACAAGTTCATAAAAAAACTTATAGCATGCTAAAATACGATAAACACATTTAAAACGGAAGTTATATGAGTTACAACGTTGTTTTTGAACACACAGATCAAAACAGTCTATTTTTTGGCACAAGAACCTGGACCGACTACAATAACAAAAAATACTTTGAGAAAAACTATCAACCAACTGAAGTTGAAACAGTTATTGCCGAAGGTGTGACTCAAGAAGAAGCCATAAGTTTAACAAGCTTAACTCCAGAAGTTTGCCGGATTGCCGCTGCCATTGAAGAGGCCTTTGAACATAGTTTTTCTGCCCAATTGTTTGAGTATCAAATTTTTTCAGCTATAGCAGCAATCTCTCACGACAGATCTCTTATCTTGAAAAATGGATTGGTCAGAGAACCAGCAGGAAGAATAACCGACTTTATTCTAAAATATATAGATCGGCTCACAGAAGGTGAAGACCTCAAGAAAAAACTTTTGAAGTCTTTGATTGGACACACTAATCACTATGGACAGGTAAAACTATCAGGTATCGACTTAGAATTCAAAATCCTTCCACTTTTAGTCTGACATGCATATTGCCCCTTCGGGGGCAATTTTTTATTGTTTTGGTAAGTTACCCAAAACCTTGGATAAGTCTCCCATTGAGTCTTTCATCTCCTCAGCAGCATACTTTTGAGCCTTTGTAATTGCTTCATTAATTACCTTAACCGCCTTATTCATGTTTTCCCCATCAATATACAACTCCTTCAACTTACCATCGCCAGTCACCGCCGCTTTTACCCCATTCTCTTCAATCTCGGTTTTGTGATTGGCAATCTTTCTCTGCAAAAGAGCTAACTTTGTAAGTGCTGCCCCCTGCGAACCGAATCTTTTAATTCCTTCAAACATATTTATTTGTATTTACTAACCCTAATATTGTAACTTATCCAAATATCTTCTCCACATCAACATTGCTAACCACCACATTTTCGCCATCCGTATTTGGCTCTGTCCTAGCTTCTAGTTCTTGCAAAACCATTTTCAAATTTATCGGACCCCACACTTTTTCCATTTCTTCTTCTATAACTCTTTTCTTTACATCTCGCTCGAGCATATCTTTTTGGAACTTAGACCTAACTTCCAATACCAAAGATTTTCCTTGCAAATCCATAGGGCTAGAATTACGAAGCATCCCTGCAAGTGACCCGTTGCTGGCAGCAAAATTGTCCAAAAATTCATCCCATTCACTTCTGATGCGCTCCAGACTGGTATGTACTCCTCCACCGGCCTCTACACTTATAACCTTGTCCTCTCGGCCCACGTCTGACATAACCATCTCTATCTTTGGAGCTATTACTGCCTTGTCCCTTAATTTGCTGTCCGACAGATTACTCGTTCGGACCGGTTTCTCGTCTTTGTTTTTATCCACCACCGAGCCAACTCCATCTCCCCCAGAACCAAGCGAAATTTCTAACAAAACAAGTTCCAAAGGCAGCAATGGCTCCGGCGAAACCTTTATCTTTTCCGAAGACACAATCAACATATCTAGCATTTTTAGAATTTCTTTCACGTTGGCCCCACTTTTAACTGCAATCTCTAACTGCTGTCTAAGGTAAGCAATCAACATCGTCAAAATAATATGAGCTTTAGATGAATTTCTTTCCAATTCTGAAAAAATTTCCAAAACTTTTGCAGGCTCATGTGATAACGACGCCTCCACCGCCATTTTTATAAGTACCTTACTCGCACCACCAAGCTTCTCCAACACTAGACTGTCTGTTATTTCCACACCAAATCCGGCCAACTGTTCCAATAGTTTATGTGCCTCTCTAAAGCTTCCATCCGACATTGAGACTAATACTGGCAAAGCCGACTCCATAACCGACAAGTTCTCACCAGCAATAACTCTTTTAAGCGAATCAATCATCTCTCCTTCTGTAGCTTTATAAAAGCCAATTCTTGTACACCTACTTACAATTGTCTCTGGGACTTTGTGAGCCTCTGTAGTACACAGAATAAACATCGCGTGTGGAGGTGGCTCTTCCAAAGTTTTAAGCAGTGCATTGAACCCAGCCGTAGAAACCATGTGAACTTCGTCGATTATATATACCTTCTTGGTCAAAGCAGCTGGGGCCAAACGAACTTTTTCCCGCAAATCTCGAATGTCTTCTACTAAACCATTACTAGCCGCATCAATCTCTATTACATCCACAGCCCCACCTCTATTAAGCGACAAACACGAAGCACATTGGCCACACGGATCTAATAAATCTCCTTGTCTGTCTTTGTTTTTCTCACAATTTACCACTTGAGACAGTATTCTCGCCGCACTGGTCTTACCTGATCCTCTCGGACCAACAAACAAATAGGCGTGCGAAATCTTCCCACTTTTTAAAATAGCTTCAAAAGAATCTCTAACTGAAAAAAGATTCAACTCTGAAACTTTTCTTGGTCTATATTTTTGATAATAGCTCACTTAATAAAGTTAGGTCTTTTAACAAATCAAGTCAACTCCAAAAAAGTTACTCAATACGGTGACTTTTTCCCACAACCTCAAAATAAAACCCCATATCATGAAGAGATGGGGCCACTTACAACAATTGTTCTATAAAGAGCCAGAGAATTGTCTAGTCGCACTCGAGACACATTTACAACCATGTCACCAATAGAAATAGTTACTTTTTCTGTCTCAATATCCCAAAACAGTTTTCTTCTAGGCACAAATAGCATAGTCATCCTACCGCCACTAATTTCAAAACCGCCTTTTATCGCAAAGTTTGGCAAAACGGTAGGTACAAAATTCTGAGACGGAGCTGTTCTATGATTTGTTACCACAGAAAACAATTTTCCTCTCAAAAAATCTTCAATTTCCTTCGCCATTTGTTCCTGGTTTGCATACGTAACAGCAGTAAGTATAGACATCTCATCCTCCAATTAAACGTACAACCAAAATTATACCTTAGTCGTGGTGTATTCCAAGCAAGTGCAAAAGTCCATGACAAGCCAAAAACTCTATTTCCTCGTCTACTAATCTGTTCCACTGCATGGCCTGTCTCTTGGCTTGTGGATAGCAAATAACTATATCTCCCAAAACATGACCTTCCATACTATCTGGCATTAGCTCACCTTGCCTGCCGGCAGGCATGGCCTCGTCTTGAGGAAACGATAACACATCAGTCACCTCGTCCCTCCCAAAAAACTTTTGCTCTAATTCTCTAATCTTCCTCTCTCCCACTATGCTAAGTGAGATATTTACTACCCCCTCAAATTTATCCTGATCTATCAAAATCTTTTCCAATGCCTTTTTTACTCTTTTGCGGTCAAAAGAATATCGGCTATCGCCGGTAATACTAAGTTGTAGTTTCAACATTATTTATGCCTTTCATTTACAATTTTTTGCACCAGTCCACCGTCCACCTTACCCTTCAACTTACCCATAACCATTCCCATCAGCCTGCCACCAGTCGCGCCGGTCAAAGACGCAATTTTAGCAACTTCTAAGGCTGTTTCTTCCTCACTCATTAGCTTTGGTAAATACTTCTCAATTATCAAAAGCTCCTTCTCTTCAGCCTCAGCTCTCTCAACGTTGCCTATTTTTGTATAAACATCAATCGCGTCCTTTCTCTTTTTGGCCTCCTTAAACAAAACACGAACTACTTCCTCGTCTGGCAAATCAGCTCCTTTATAATCAACCTGAGCATAAGAAAGCTCAGAAAGGATTAGCTTCAAAACACCCAAAAGAAAGGTGTCTCCACCCTTCTTTGCAGTCAACAGCTCTTCTCTTAGTTGATTAAGCAACATATCATTTTGTAAAACCTGCATTACGCTTGTTTCTACGTCTAATCCTTGCTGACGCTTTGCGAAGTTCTGTCATCTTAATACTTCTTACTTTAGAAGGCTTCAAAAACCCAGTCATTCCCACCATGCGAACCCTATCCAATCCAGGATCTTCAAAAGTAAGCTTTTTAAATTCAGATATAAGCTGCTGTGTGCTTTGTCCTTGTTTTCTTTTTGCTACTAAGGCCACTAAAAATGCACCTCACTTTCTTTTTTTTGATATTTGATATTTGATTTTTGATCTAATCTATGTTGTTCCACCCGGCTCAGCTTTTGTACCACCCAAAACATGTATGTGCTCATGCTCAAAATGGTTGTACCCAGCCCCATTGTTTACTAACTTGTACCCTGTTTTATTAAGTCCAAGCTTGCAAACCACCAGAAAAACAACTGCCATTATTTTACCCCAAAATTCCTGCTCTGTCACCCCTAATTTTTCCGCCTCTAGCCAATCTTTTTTGCTCACATGAGCCTTAGATATCACCAAAACATGAACAGGTGCGCTCGGATACTTGTTCTCAATACACAAAAATTCATCCGTTTCCAAAACAATTTTAGCCGGTTCTTGCCCTAAACCAATCCTGCAAAACAAGCAATTTGAATCTGTCATAACTAAAACAACTTAATAATGTCACGAACTGTCACCACTGCCATCAAACTAAGCAGTAATACCATACCTACTGTATGCACGTAGCCTTCAAACTTGTTCTTCAAGTGTTTACCAATAAGCATTTCAATACCTAAGAAAAATAACCTTCCTCCATCCAAAGCCGGAAACGGCATGATATTTAAAATAGCCAAATTAATTGACAAAATAGCCATAAACTGAACCACAGCCACCCAACCAAACTGGTAGGCTTGTTTACTCACCTGATAAATACCTACAGGCCCTGCAATATCTTTTGGTAGCCCCTTGCCCGTAATGATCCCTACAATCAGTGTTTTAAAGTTAACAACTATCTCTCTACCCCAAGCCAAGGCTTCGGACAAACCAACTTTTACCCCTCTAAATGGCATTTGCCACCACGCATACTTCTTCATTTCTACGCCACTAAGTGTTACCCCCAAAGCCCCTTGTCCAGCAGGAGGATCTTTCCTCGGCGTCACTACCACTTCCCTTACATTCCCCTTCTCATTCAAAATACTGAGAACTATCTCCGATCCTTTTAGGGGCTCCAATTCTTTTATAAACCCCTCAACACCTACAAAATTTACCAATGCTTTTTTTACTCTCACTTCTTTTATTTCTTCTTTTGGTTTAATTCCTGCCAAAAATGCAGGCGAGTCCATAGCTACTTCTGCCACAAAAACCTTATCTGTCTTTGTTGGTATACCAACATAAGAATAAACAACCCCAAAAGCGATTACTCCAAGCAAAAAATTCATAAAGACTCCAGCTGTCAGCACCAAAGTTCTCTGCCAAATAGACTTATTAAAAAAAGCTTCAGGTGAATTTGCCTGAATAGTGTCCTCCGGATCCTCCCCATAAAGCTTTACAAATCCCCCCAAAGGAATCCAATTTAGACTAAACAATGTCCCCCATTTAGTAAACAAGCCCTTAGCTCTTGGGGGTAACCCAATTCCAAACTCATCTACTCTCATGCCAAAAAATTTAGCAACCAAGTAGTGACCAAGCTCGTGTATCAATACCAAAAATGACAAGATTAAAACAAAAACAATTACTTGCATCGTTATATCTTAACAAGATAATTGCTATACTAAAAGCATGATCACTGATAAAGACATTCAAAAACTTAAGTCTGTTTTTGCCACAAAGAACGATCTCACGCGCTTCGCCACCAAGGAAGACCTCGAAAAACTAGAAATTCGAACAGGCGAAAGCTTTATAGAGGTCAAAAATAAAATAGACAATCTTGAAAATAGATTCGATGGTCTAGAAAGTCAATTCAAAGATCTCAAAAATGAAGTAATTAGTATGGAAGATCACATCATCAAAGAACTAAAGTCCATACAACTTGATCAGCAAGTTTCCCTGTCCCACAGGCGAGAAATTGCAGATCACGAGACCAGAATCACCAAAATCGAAAGAAAACTCCTCCTTACCTAAACCGCCATTATTTCCGCCTCTTTTTTACTTGCCATCTCTTCGACTCTGTTATTGTACTCAGACGTGACTTTATCCAATTCTTCCAAAAGCCTGTGAATTTCATCTTCCGAAACAGTTTTACTCTCTTTAAGCCCATCAATTTTTTCCTTTACATCTTGCCTAACTTGCCTAAGCATTACTTTTGCTGATTCTGTCTTTTGTTTTAGTAGTTTTACAAAATCCAGTCTTCTCTCTTGCGTCAGTGCTGGCAACACAATCCGTATCAGATCTCCACTCACTGCCGGCGACAACTTCATCTCGCTATCGGCAATAGCTTTTTCGATTGCCCCCGTAAGGCTTTTGTCATATGGAGAAACAATAAGCATGTTTGGGTCAGGGGCCGAGATACTTGCAAGCTCCATTAACTTCATCCATCCGCCATAAGCTGGCACCGCTACATTCTCAACCAAGTCTGGCTTAGCTCTGCCAACCCGCACAGTGGCAAAATCCTCATCAGTGTTTTCTATAACTCTTGTAAATTTTTGCTTTAACAACGCAATCAAATCTTCATTCATACCACAATTTTATCATTCTATCTCGATCTACCCACCTCCTCATCAGTACGTGTCCCAATTACCACTTCTTCAGGATTTACACCATAAACAGACCTACCTTCATCATCAACTTGTTTTGCACTTATTTTTGGTCTTTGCATTGGCCCACTCCCAGCAACTAAATCTTGAAAAAATCCTCGACTTTTACGCTTCATGCTAATTTCAGCTTCTCTGTCTAATCGACGCCATTTCTTTTTTTTTGACATAACAAAACATAACATATTTTCCTACAGAATTTCAAACCAACAAAAAACCCGATCTTCCTCGAGTCTTTTGTCCAATCTGAGAACTGATATCTGAAATCCGAGATCTAACTTGTCTCTCCTAGCTTGAATCTCGCAAATCTTACAACTCTAATATTCTCACCGGTTTTTCCAACCAATTCCCTTACCAGCTGCTCAATTGTTCTAGTACCATCACGAACATATGGCATAGCCAAAAGATCTTCAACTGTTTCTGGCCTCATCGAAACTATTTGCATAGCAACTTCCTTGCAAAGGTTTGTAAACTCTTCGTTACTAGCCACAAAATCTGTTTCACACGCCACCTCCACCATAGCAGCCGACACGCCACCGCCATGGGTGTAGCAGTAAACCTTGCCACTTTTTACTTCTCGGTCAGCTTTGCCTTCCGCTTTGGCTAGTCCTTTGGCTCTAATAATTTCTACCGCTTTAGTAACGTCACCAGCTGTTTCCTCCAAAGCTTTCTTGGCATCCATTACACCAGCACCTGTTAATTCTCTTAATTCTTTAATCTTGTCTAGCATATTCTTTATTTAGCTTTTAATCCATTTTCTATTGCTTTACCAAGTGCTGCAATGACAATCTCCAAGCCCTTAGCCGAATCATCGTTCATAGGTATCACATAGTTTACCTTGTCTGGATTGGCGTTAGAATCTACCAAGCCTACAATAGTAACATTCTTGCTAGAAGCTTCTCTAACCACTAGTCTTTCTTTATGAGTGTCAATAACTACTACTACTTCTGGTGCCTCCTTAAGTGTTGAGATGCCACCAACCACCCTTTCCAATTTAACAATTTCTTTGTCAAACAAAACTTGCTCCTTTTTGGTGTATTTTTTAAGGTTGCCTTCTTCTTTGTCTTTTTTAAGCTTGTTAAGGCGATCAATGGTCTGTTTTACTTGTTTCCAGTTAGTAATCAGTCCACCCATCCAACGTTGAGTGATATAGGGGATACCAATTCTCTTGGCTTCGTCTTCTACCATTTGTTTTGCCTGTCTCTTAGTGCCGACCATGACAATTCTCTTTCCAGTAGATGCAAGGTGAGTAAGAGTTTTACAAGCTTCGTTTAAACCAACAATTGTCTTCTCTAAATCAAAAATGTGAATTCCGTTCATAGCTCCCCAGAGATATTTCTTCATCTTGGGGTTCCATTTTTTCACCACATGTCCAAAGTGAGCACCAGCCTCGAACAGCTCTTCTGCAGTTACTTCTCCACCCACTTTCTTTGTACTCAATTCGCCTTTGGCGGATGTCTTCTTCTCTTCCAAAACAGCCTCTTCAACTATCTCTGGAGCAACTTCGTCTTTTTCTACTTTTTTCTTCACTACCTTTGGTTTTGCAATCTCAGCTTCAACAACCTTTTTTACAGGCTCTTTCTTAACAACTGCTTTTATTACTTTTTTGGGGGCTTTTTCCTCCACGGTTTTAAGCTTTGTAGCCATATATCATCTCTGTTTAAAATCCAGGCACCTTTCAAGAGATTCGTGCAAGGACCAATTAATAATTTAATCAGCCTCAATTCTACCACAACTTGCGCTCAAAACACAACAGCCATATAATCCACCTATCAAATTTACAAGGAGAACCATGTCCACTTTAACAATTAACGACCCCTTCGAGAGAAACAAAAAAAAGCTTGATATTGTCAAAAAAATTACAGATCTACTCCTCGAACACTTTCCCAAGCACGGAATATGCCATCCCAGTCAATTAAGAAACAGTACTAAATATTTCGCAGGTGACCCAAATGTAGTAAAGGACAGTGAAAATAATATTACAAAAGTTGAATTTGGTCTTCATACTCCATATCCATCAGATAACAGAAAAAGGTTCCTAGGTATACCCATAGGAGAAGTCGAAAACCCCTCAGTAATCGCCAAGTTAGTTCTTGAATTTAAAGAAATCAACGAACATCTCCACAAGGCAACAATCTTTGTTTTCGGCATAAAAAACAAACCCTCGCTTCTCAAATTTGCATGCGAATTTGAAACAGGAAAACTTGTGAAACTTGGTGGACTTATATATCTTCAGGTCGAGTCTGAAAATGAAAGAGAACTACATTAAACATAAAAACCCCGATAATAACGGGGTTTTATATATTCACCAAGTTTTCATATAATCCGACTACAGTTAACGGACCAACTCCTCCAGGAACAGGAGTTATTAACATCGCCTTTTCTCCAGCCTCATTTGTAAATTCCGCTTTTGGAAACCCTAAATCAATCCCTATAAATCCATCCTTGACCATTTCTGGTTTTATTAAATCCGCAACTCCCGTAGCGGTAATAATCACCTCAAAGTTTTTAAGTTCGTCAAAATTGTCGCCTTTATCAAAACCAGTAAAATCATATCCCAAAGTCGTCAGTCTCTCCCCCAATCTCTTCCCCACCATTCCCTTGGCACCCACCAAAGCAATTTTCTGATCTTCTTCAACCTTGAAGATGTCCATAACCCGCTCTGTAGCACTCACTACCGCAGGTACAAAACTACTTTTTGGGTTTAAACCATCCACATCTTTTTTTGGATTTACCATCTGCAAAATCCTCTCAGTTTCTTCTCTACCTAAATCAAAAATTGGAAGCTGAACCAATATTCCATCCACAGTCTCATCTTCGTTCGCATCAGCAATCATTTTTCTAAGATCATCAACATTGACCACAAAAACAACATGAACAACAACCCCTAATCTCTCCCCCATCTCTCTTTTTAACCGTACATAGACACTCTCTTGCGGCACTGACTCGCCATGCCGTAGCCTTGGCGTAGGCTGGAAAATAACCAACTTTTTTCCTGCCAAACTTCCAGCCACGCGAAGCATTTGCGAAGTGTGGTCCGCTTCTTTTTTCCCATCAAAAATTACCTTTAGCATTCAATTATTTTAACTCACAACCAAAATACGCTTATTAGCAAAACTGTATGATATAATATAGGACAAAGCAAGGCTATTTTACACATCAAATGAGGAGAAGAGACGATGAAACTGCTAAAGGCTCTACCTGTAATATTATCCACCATTGCACTTATAGTGGCCATCTACGTCAATATTCAAGTTCGTGCAAATTACAATGCAATGCTCATCAATACAGGAACCACAACTTACACCATCAACTGTGGTCAAATTGATGAGGAAGTGGGCAAAGTAAAACGCACATCAAAGAAAGTTGGCGATGAAACAACATCCGAATATACGCTCTTTAGCGAAGACGGTTCTAAGATTGGATCTGTAACAAGGATTTACAAGGAAGACAGCTCAGGCAACATATACTCAGTCGAAACAAAATGTGATCAGTAAGACTGATAGAACCTAAGTAATTAGGTTCTTTTTTTTAATTTCTAGGCACAAAAAAAGACCTCGGGGAGAAAACTCTCCACGAGGTCACAAATAGAAACACTGATTACTGCGACGGTGTTGCCGGAACAGCTTCTGTGGGAACATACGGGCTGTTAGGCACGGGTGTGCACTCAGCGTTGTAGGTCTCGCTAAGGCTTGGTGCCGCACCACCACAATTGATCGCATTCTGCGAAGCAGTGCTAAGGAACATCTGGTTCATGAACTCATAGGCAGCCTGACGATAAAGCATGGCATACCCTATATTCTCTGGACCATTCCAGGTTGCCAAAAACATCTCCTTAGCAAAGCGCGGGTCTGAAGGTGGTTTGATCCCTGCATAAATCAAAGCGTAGTGCTCATACCAGTCACGGCTAGTGGTCTTTGCGGCAAGGCCAGAAGTCGGAAAACCGACAAAATCAGCAGGAA
>CAZQDQ010000010.1:0-16354 GCA_964592455.1 uncultured Pseudomonadales bacterium | reverse complement strand
TGATTTTTTTACCTGATGAAGTTGATCTTGGTTCTACTGTAAGATAAATATTACTTTTTTGATTAAAATAAAACGAAAATGCAAACAAAAAAAATGGAGTTTAAGTTAAATATAAATTTTAGGCGCTTGCTGATTTGGTTGTTTGTGCTATTTATGTTTTTGCCAAGTTTGGTGAAGTTTTTTTTGGATGGATCAGGTTTGGTTAAGAATATTAGCCTTTCGGAGGTAATTTCTGAAGTGAAGCTTGGTAAAGTGGAAAAAATTCAAATTAGAGGGAATGATATTTTGGTTTATTACCCAAAAGAAAGCAATGGAACTGAGGTAATGGCAATTTCTCGAAAAGAGGAGGGCTCTAGTTTTATGGATCAACTACAAAAAGCGGGAGTGGATGAGAGTAAAGTAAAAGTAGAGGCTGTTTCGCAGGATTTTGGAAAAGCTTTTTGGGATGTGATTTCTTTACTGCTTCCAATAGTGGGTTTTGGGTTGTTAATGATGTTTATGATGAAAAAACAAGGCGGTGGAGTTGACATGTTTGGAATAGGGAAAAGCAAGGCAAAGTTGTTTGCTAAAGGTAAGCAAAATGTAAAGTTTTCAGATGTGGCTGGTGTAGATGAGGCTAAAAAAGAGCTAGAGGAAGTCGTAGACTTTTTGAAAAACTCTAAAAAGTACATTGAAGTAGGAGCAAGGACTCCGAAGGGGGTTTTGCTTACTGGTCCTGCTGGTGTAGGGAAAACTTTGCTTGCTAGAGCTGTTGCCGGAGAAGCAGGTGTACCTTTTTTTTCGATGGCCGGATCTGAATTCATGGAAATGTTGGTAGGTGTTGGTGCAAGCAGGGTTCGTGACTTATTTGAAACAGCAAAAAAGTCGGCACCATCGATAATATTTATTGATGAAATGGATGCGATAGGTAGAACAAGAGGAGTTGGGGGTGGTATGGGAGGTCATGACGAGAGAGAGCAAACATTGAACCAGATTTTGGTGGAAATGGATGGTTTCTCTAAAAATGAAAATGTAATTGTGATGGCTGCAACAAACAGACCGGATGTTCTGGACCCGGCTTTGGTTCGACCAGGGAGATTTGACAGGAGAGTAACTTTGGATCTGCCTGACATTAAAGGAAGGAAAGAAATTTTGGAGATACATAAGAAAGGTAAGCCGTTTGTTAAAGACTTAAACTGGGAAAAGATCGCCCAGAGTACAGTTGGTTTTTCTGGGGCAGACTTGGAGAACATGCTAAACGAATCTGCAATACTGGCTGCCAGACACAATAGAAAAGAAATAGAGATGAAGGATATATTTGAGGCAAGCTTAAAAGTAAAAATGGGACCAGAGAGAAAACGTCTATCTAGTGATTTAGAAAAGAAAATGACTGCTTATCATGAAATGGGACACGCATTGGTTGGTCATATGTTATCTGGTACTGACCCTATTCATAGAATAAGTATCGTTTCGCGTGGTATGGCTCTTGGATTTACTATGAGCAGGCCAAAGACAGACAAATATCAACAGACAGAAAGAGAATTAAGTCATGAGATGGCGATGATGCTTGGTGGTAGAGCTGCAGAAAAAATTGTATTTAACGAACTAACAGCTGGTGCGAGTAATGACATAGAAAGGGCTACAAGAATTGCTCGAAGAATGGTTGTGGATTTTGGAATGAGTAAACTAGGCCCAGTGTCCTTATCTCAAACAGTTGAGAGTAATGCATGGGGTTATAGTTATGGAGAAACAGGAAAAATATCTGAAACAACACAGACAAAGATTGACGAAGAGGTGAAGATTAAGATTGACGATGCTTATTTAAAAGCGGAAAAAATACTAAGGAAACATAGAAAGTTGTTGGATAGGCTTTCGGAAAAATTGATTGAAATTGAGACAATGGAGCAAGAGGATTTTGAGGAAATGGTTGCTTTAGAAAAAGGTGTCTTTGAATAAATGAAGAAGCTGGTACTTATTGATGGTAATGCGCTTCTATACAGAGCTTTTCACGCTTATCCGCCCTTTACCACGCCAAAAGGTGAGCTGGTGGGAGCAGTATATGGATTTACGACCTTGCTGTTGTCTGTGATTGAGAAACTTTCACCAACACATGCAGTGGTTGCGTGGGATGTAAAGGCTCCAACTTTTAGAAAAAAGGAATTTGACGATTACAAAGCTCACAGAGCACCAATGGACGAGTCTTTGGTTAGTCAAATAGACAGAACAAAAGAAGTGGTAGAGTCGTTTAACATACCTCAGTTTGGTATAGAAGGGTTTGAAGCTGATGACATTATTGGAACAATATCTAAAGTTGCCTCTCAAAAGAATCAAAACAATGAAGACATTCAAGTGGTGATTGTGACAGGTGATAGAGATGCTTTGCAACTAGTTGAAGGTAAAAAAGTTGTGGTTTATTTGCCTATTCAAAATAAGTACTCTCAATCTGTAGTATTTGATGAAGATAAAGTAGTGGAAACATATGGTATGACACCAAGACAAATAGTAGATCTTAAAGGTTTAATGGGAGACTCCTCTGATAATATCCCTGGAGTTGCCGGAATAGGAAAAGTAACTGCTACGAAGCTTGTTTCAGAGTTTGGTAGTATTGAGAATATTTATAAAGAAATTGATAACAAAAACATTCCTCCTAGAACGAGAAAGCTGTTAGAAGAGGACAAGGAGATGGCATTTAAAAGTCGTTTTTTGGCCGAGATTATTAGGGATGTACCAATGGAATTTGATTGGGATAAGTGTTTAGTGTCTGATTACGACAAGAATAAGGTTTTGGAGTTGTTTACAGAGTTGAATTTTAAGAGTTTAGTAAATAGATTGCCTGAGGTGGGAGAGGAGAAAGAAATTATTGATATTTTTATATGAAAATAGCTTTAGTTCATGATTACATCAAGGAGTTTGGAGGAGCAGAACGCGTTTTAAGGCAACTTGCCAATATCTATCCAGATGCACCAATATACACTTCGTTTGTCAAGAGAAATTCGGTTTGCGCTAATGAATTTTCCGATAGAAGGATTATAGAGAGCAAGTGGGGGTGGCTACTTAAGTACTTTAATCTTTATAGTCCTTTGAGATTTTTGGCTCCACTGGTTTGGTGGAGTTTAGACCTTAGAAGTTATGATTTAGTAATTACTTCTTGTTCGTCTTTTTTTGCTCGAGGCTTCAGAGTAAAGAGCAATGCTGTGGTTATAGCCTATTGTCATACACCACCTAGATTTTTATATGGTTTTGAGACCAGTATAAACTTGCAAAAGTATTGGATTGTGAGAGTTTATGCAGTGGTTGTCAACCACTTTTTGAGGTTATTTGATGCTTGGAGTGCAAAGAGAGTTGATTATTGGATAGCAAATTCAGAAAATGTAAAAAAAAGAATCTGGAAATTTTACAGAAGGGAGGCTGTTGTGGTGTATCCACCAGTTAGAGTGAATGAAATAATTAAGATGTCCAAAGGTATAAAAAAGATAGATTACTTCCTGATTGTTTCACGTTTGGTGGGAGCAAAGGGTATTGTTGAAGCGGCTCTTGCTTTGGAGAAACTAGGTTACAAGTTGAGAATATCTGGAGAGTCGGTTGGTTTTTCGGTGGTAAATAGGCAACTTTTGTAAATTTATGGGGTTGAGCTTTTAGGTAGAGTTAGAGATGCCTTGTTGCCGGAGCTTTATGCTGGAGCAAAGGGCTTTATTGCTTTGGCTCGTGAGGAAGATTTTGGGGTGACTCCGGTCGAAGCAATGGCTGCGGGGACTCCAGTTATTGCGTTTAATGGTGGTGGTTTTAAAGAATCGGTGGTAGACGGAAAAACAGGAATACTGGTTAATAATACAGATGAAAAAACATTGGAAAAAGCTATAAGAAAACTAGTAAAAACAAGTTGGCGGGTAACTGATTTGCAAAATAGAGCAAAAATGTTTTCTGAAGAGAGATTTGTAGCAGAGATAAAAAGAGTTGTTAGTAACTTTGTAGGATCTGATGCCAGAACTACCTGAAGTAGAGACTATCTCTCGACAATTGAATGATGCACTTACCGGAAGAGTGATAAGCAGTGTGGTGGTTTATAGAGATAAGAATTTTTTTGGCGATACAGGCAGCTTGGTGGGGAGAACAATTAAATCGGTTAAAAGGAAGGCAAAAACGATAGTTATAGAGTTTGAAGATTTTGAAGATTTGGTGCAAGTACATCTTAAGATGACAGGGCAGTTGATATATATAGAAAAAATTCAAAATAACAAAACTGAAAAGAAGCAAAAAGGGGAAAATAGAATTGTCGGTGGTCACCCGAGTGCAGATTGGGTTACTGAGTTGCCAAATAAGTTTACTAGAGTTGAATTGGTGTTTGATGGTGGATCGAAGTTGTTTTTTAACGATATGAGGGCTTTTGGGTGGATGAGAACAATCTCTAGAACTCAAGAACACAAAACTTCAAGAACTCAAGTGCCGGACGTGGTGGATGATGAATTTAGTTTGGAGTATTTTGCCAAAGTGTTGAGTAGAATACAAAGACCAATAAAGGTAGTTTTGCTAGATCAGCAATTGATGGGAGGTATTGGTAATATTTATGCTAACGACGCTTTGAACATGGCAAGAGTTTTGCCAAGCAGATCTGCAAAGTCGTTGAGCATTGTGGAAGTAAAGGCCTTACATGAGGCAATAAAACATGTAATTGATTTGGGAATAAGGAGTGGCGGGGCAAGTGCGGCAAACTATGTAGACACTAAGGGACTTGGAGGAACATATCAAAACTACTTTTTGACATATAAGAGAGAAGGGCAACCGTGTAAAAACTGTGGAGGAAAGATTGTCAAAATTAAATTGGGAGGTAGAGGAACTTTTTATTGCCCCGGCTGTCAAAAATAAGGGTGTTATACTTTAGGCGTGGGAATAAGGAAACTAAGACTAACTGATTTTAGAAATTATGAAGAAAGAACGTTGGAGTTTCAGGAAGGAGTGAATGTTATTTTTGGAGAGAATGCTAAAGGGAAGACAAACATTTTGGAAGCAGTTTATTTAATTAGTTTGGGGGATAGTTTTAAGGCACGTAGAATTGAGGAAATGGTCAGATTTGGATGTGAGTTAGGAAAAGTGGAGGCAGATTTAGTGCTTGATAGTATGGAGAATCAGGAGGTTCAGGTAATAGTAAATGGTGGTTTGGTAATGGGTAAAGTAGTTAACAAAAGAAAGTACTTGATTAATGGAGTGTCCCGTAGAAAAAAGGAGTTGTTAGGTTTGCTTCCAGTGGTGATTTTTAGACCAGAAGATATTGAGCTTATTAGCGGATCTGCTGAAGTGAGAAGAAAGTATATGGATTGGCTACTGATACAAGCAGACAGTGTTTATGAAAGCAGTATCACCACCTACGAACAAGCCCTGAAAAGAAGAAATAAAGTATTGGATGCCATCCGAGATGGCACTTTGAGTAGGCATGCTCTAACTTTTTGGGACGGGCTTGTGATAAAACATGGAAACATTGTAAGTACCAAGAGGCAGGAGCTGATATGGTATATAAATGAATTGTTTGCTAAGAGTGAATTGTTTAAGAATATTAAGCTTAATTATGAGATGAGCTCTGTAAGTGAGGCCCGCCTTGCTTCGTATAAAGATGCGGAGGTTGCGGTTGGCTATACGTTGGTTGGTCCGCACAAAGATGATATTGTGGTGGAGGACGAGGGCAGAGACTTGTCAATTTTTGGGTCTAGAGGAGAGCAGAGAATGGCTGTATTGGCAATGAAGATGGGTGAGATTTATTTTTTGGAAGTGAGAAGAAAGAAAAAGGCGCTACTTTTATTGGACGATATTTTTTCTGAATTAGATGCGAATCACAAGAAAGAGGTGCTTCGGGTAATGGAAGGTAGGCAGGTGATTGTGACTACAGCTGATAGAAGTGATGTTGAAATGTTTGGAAAGGCAAAAAGAATTAATCTTTGATACTTATTTTTTTGCTAACCCTGGATAGATAGTTGGTAGTTAAAACCGTAAAAATAGTAATAAAGAGAGCATAGATAAACAGTGATATAACTCCTGATCCGGTTGCAAATTTTGGTTTTATATAGGTGTTGACGTATTCAGTAATAGCTTCGTTCCAAGCTAGTGCAGCAACAAGTCCAAGAGAAGTTGTGATTAAGGTGACAGTTTGTGAAGCTACTTTTTGATGAATTGGTTTTTTGGTTGGTTTTGATTTCATAAGGATATTGTATCAATTGTGACTGGATTGCCACAGCTCGAGTACGAGATTCGCAATGACGGAGTAGAATATATATGAAATGAAAATAGAAAAGTTTGAGGAAAACTGGTTTTTGGGGTCAAAGACTTTTAAGGATACTAAAAGCAAGTTCTCGGGTGGTCAGGTAGTAATTATTGGGGGTAGTAGCTTGTTTCATGGTGCTCCAATAATGTCACTTAAGGCGTGTAGCCGTATTGTAGGAATGGTGTACTTTGCTAGTCCTAAAGATGATAAAGAGGTAGTAGATAAAATAAAGGTAGAGGTTCAGTCTTTTGTGTGGATACCAGAAGATGACATTGAGGGGTATATAGAGAAGTCTGACGCTATACTTATTGGTCCTGGTATGATGAGGAGTCATGTGAAAGAACATGGATTTGTTTGTGATGATGAAGGACAAAAGACAAGAGATTTGACATTGGATTTATTCAAAAAGTTTCCTGATAAAAAATGGATAGTGGACGGAGGAGCTTTGCAGGTAGTTAAGGTGGAAGAGATGCCAGCGGGAGCAATAGTGACGCCAAATAATAAAGAATTTGAGATGCTTTTTGGTTTTGTTCAGCCAGACAGTTTTGAGGAAAGAGCGGAATTGGTTCACAGTATGGCCAAAAAACAGGGAATAGTTATCTTGACTAAAGATGAGACTTCATTGGTTAGCGATGGGGTGAGGGTTGTTGCTATTGGTGGAGGGAGTGATGGTTTGGTAAAGGGTGGTGTTGGCGACGTCACAGCAGGTCTGGTTTTGGGTTTTTTAGCAAAGGACTCAGCTATAGAATCTTGTTGTTATGCTTCGCATTTGGTAAAACTGGCCGGAAAAAGTTTAATGAGCAAAAGAGGTTTGATGTTTAGTGCACAGGACTTGGCTGAGGAGGTGCCGCTGGTTTATGGGGGTTTAGTAAATAGATTGTGATTTTCCGCATTTGAAGCGATAATAAGTTGTGTTTTCACCAAAATATTCGATTACAAATAAAATTTTAAGTAATGTTGTTAGCGTAGAGTTAGATTTGTTTTATGTAAAGTCTGTTGATATTCCTGTCGAATGGACAAAGAGATTGAGAGCGGAGTCTTTAGTAAGGAGGATTTCTGGTGGACTTAGACTTGTTGATATGCCAATTAGCACGGATGTGGTAAGTAGGGTTGTGGCTGACGAGCCAGACAGAGATGAAAAAACAATAGATATTGCGAACAGGCTTGGTTTGATGGTTAAAGAAAGAGATTTGCAAATGACTTTGAATCTAATAAACACAAATAAGCTGGTGGATCAGATTTCTTACATTTCAAGTAAGTTTATTGCCGAGAAAGTTTCACTAAAAGAAATGTCGCAAATAAATAGATTGGTGAGGGAGAGAATGATTGTTACAGAAAACGCTGGTGGATTTAGGGTTAGCGATATAAATGGCGCTGATTCGTTTTTGTTTCATCCTCGATTTAACGAAGTTCCATATCAGATGGACGAGTTTATGTCCTGGTTTGAAAACAGTGGTAATGGTCAGGTACATCCGATTATAAAGTTTGCTATTGTTTTTGGAGAATTGTTGCGAATATCTCCTTTTAATAACTACAACGTGATTACAACTCTCTTTTTTTCGTTGGCTTTTTTGGGTTCTGTAGGTTATGAGGTTTTGTATTTGTCCATAGAAGAGGAAATTGCTAAGACGCAGATAAGGTTGAAAGAAGTTATTGCCGACTATGAAAGAACTAATTGGGATCTAACTGGAGTCATTGATTACTTTGTTGGTATCTTACAAACATCTGCAAGTAAGTTAAAAATAAGAGTTTCAAGTATTGAAGGCACCTCGATTAAGTATAGAAGCGGGGTTGGAAAGGCGGTTGCTTTATCTGAAAGACAGCTTGCGATAATGGAAGAAATAACAGTAAAAGGAGAAATGACTATTAAGCAGATTAGGGAAATTTTACCTCTTGTTTCTGATGATACTATTTTGCGAGACATAAAGGACTTGATTGGAAAAAAAATGATAAGGAAGAGAGGTAAGACAAAAGGTGCGGTGTACATTTTGGGGAAAACTAAGAATTTATAGTGTGAAGATTGCTATACTAGCAATATGTTATTTAGAGAATTTGCGGAGTATTTGGAGCGTTTGGAAAAAATTAGTTCTAGGCTGGAAATAACTGATCTACTAGCCGACTTAATTAAGAGAATGGAGGTTGATGAATCTATTTATGGCGTTTATTTGACACAAGGGTTGCTAGGTCCTATATACGAGAACAAGGAGTTTGGAATGGCGGGGAAAATGGTTGTAAGATCTGTAGCACTTGCTTTTGGAGTTTTGCCAGAAGAAGTAGAAAAAAAATATAAGGAATTGGGCGACCTTGGCGAAACCACAACCTATTTTGAAAAGAGAGACAAAGGTAAGAATTTGAATCTTTACGAGGTATTTCAGAATTTGAAAGAAATAGCCTTTTTTGAAGGGGTCGGCAGTCAGGACCTTAAAATAAATAAATTAGCAGAGATAATATCGACAGTTACACCTTTGGAAAGTAAGTTTGTCGTGAGAGTTGTGATGGGTAAGTTGAGGCTTGGTTTTTCTGAAAAAACAATTTTTGATGCTTTGTCGAAAATTGGCAATGGAGACAAGTCTTTAAGGAAAGAACTGGATAGGGTGTATCAACTGTACCCAGATAGTGGTGAGATTGTAAGGGTTTTTAAAAGCGAGGGAATTGATGGTTTAAGCAAAATAGCCGTAAAAGTGGGCGTTCCGATAGTTTCTGCGCTTTGTCAGAGGCTAAACACTTACGAGGAAATAGTCAATAATATGGTTGATGTTGCAATTGAACCAAAATACGACGGAACAAGAGTGCAGATACACTACAAGCGAAGTAAAAAGACAAAAGACAAAAGTATAAAAGGTGGAGAATTGATAAAAAGCTATACGAGAAACCTGGAGGAGAGTAGTGCAATGTTCCCTGAACTTAGGAAAATTGGTGATTACTTAAAGTCAGATGAAATAATTTTGGACTGTGAAGCTGTTGGCTATGACCAAAAAACAGGGAAAATTTTGAGCTTTCAGGAAACAATAACCAGAAAAAGAAAGCATGGAGTGGAAGAGGCTGCTGTTAATGTTCCACTAAAATTTTACTGTTTTGATGTTTTGTTTTGCAATGGAGAAAACTTGCTCGGTATACCTTACTTTGAGAGAAGAAAGATCTTGGGTGAGCAGATTTTAGAGAATATGGTTTTGGTGGCCGATGAGTATGTTAGGAGTTCTAGTGCTGTAGAGTTGGAAAAAATACACACTAAATTTTTAAAAGAAGGATATGAGGGGGCGGTGATGAAAAAATGGGATGGAGAGTATCTACCTGGTAGACAAGGTTGGAATTGGGTGAAAATAAAAGAGGTAGAGGGGGCAAACGGTAAACTGGCCGACACTTTTGACTTGGCTGTTTTAGGTTATTATTTTGGTAAGGGAAAAAGATCTGGATTTGGTATTGGTGCTTTTTTGGTTGGAACAAAAAAGAGAGGGGTCTGGGTTAGTTTGGCTAAAATTGGTACAGGGCTTACCGACGAAGAGTTTGTTGAAATAAAAAATAAATTAGATAAGTTTAAGCTTGAAAATAAACCTAAGAACATCTTGGTGGAGAAAATACTAAAACCAGATGTTTGGGTTGAACCTAGTGTTGTGGTGGAAATTGCTGCTGATGAAATTACTAACAGCCCGACTCATTCTGGTGGCTTGGCCTTGCGGTTTCCCAGATTGGTACGGTTTAGAGATGATAAAAGTGTTGTTGATATCACAAGTTGGGAAGAGATGTTACACATAGGTAAACTATCTGGAAATATGTTTTAATTAATTTATGCTTTTGGACTTGTTGCTTGGTTTGTTTTTGATTTTGCTGTTAGTTTTGTTTTCTGGTATTGCGGTAGATATTTTTGAAAAAATATCTCATGAGATAAAGGTGAACAAGTTATTGCTTGCTACTTTTTTGGTAAGCTTTTCTACGTCTTTGCCAGAGTTTTCTGTGGGTATTGCGTCAGCTTTGCGAGGTGAACCACAAATTGCGTTGGGTAACTTGGTTGGGGCGAACTTAGCTAATTTGAGTTTTATAGTTGGTGGGGCTGCTGTTGTTTCTGGGGTTATACCAGTTATAGGAGATTATTTGAAAAAAGACTTGTGGATGGCTCTTGGGATGGCTATGTTGCCATTTGTGCTAATGAGCGATGGGTTGTTGTCTAGAATCGATGGGGGGGTGCTGATTTTTGCTTACTTTTTTTACGCAAAAAATATGTTAATGATGTCAGATCATGTAAAACATGCAAAACTCAAAAGACACAAAAGAACAAATTGGAAAATAAAAGGAGGATTATCGTGGATTTTGCACCTGCTTTTGTTACTGCTTTCTCTTGGGCTTATGGCGATTACTGCGAATAACTTAATTGAGGTGGTTATGAAAATGTCTCTTGGCCTTGGAGTTAACGCATACTGGGTTGGTCTGCTTATGTTGGCTTTTGGAACAACAATGCCTGAGTTGGTTTTGACGTTGGCTGCTTCTTATAAAAAAGATAATTCTTTGTTGTTAGGTAATATATTGGGTAGTGTAATTGTAAATTCTACGTTTATATTAGGGGTGATTGCGGTAGTTACGCCTGTGGTTTTTGATTCATCTGTACAAAAGGGGATATCTGGAATATTCTTGATTGTAATACTAGGAATGTTTTGGTTGTTTACAAAGTCAAAGAGAAAGTTGGAAAGATGGGAAGGGTTGACCTTAATTGGAATTTACTTAATGTTTGTAGGTTTACAGTTTTTGGTGGTTTAGAGTTTTTGAATTTTTTTGAGAAGATTTGTAATTGTTTTTGCAAACTTACTTTTTTGCTTTTTTGGTTTGTTAAATAATGTTCCACCTATCATTGGATACAGGTCCTCCGCTAGTTTGTTTTTGTAATCTTTTCCTAGTAAATTGCTTAACCCTAAAGTGGTTGTATTTTTCATTATTTTAAGAAATCCAAATTTTCTGAATCTTCGAAATGAAAAGTGATATGTTGGATCTTTGATAATCGACCAGTTAAGGTTGTTTGTCAAAACACTTTCTGCAAATTGTCTGCCTTCGGCATAATTTATTGACTCATCGAAACCACCCATTTTTTTAAACGATGTTTTTTTGATTGCTATTAAGGATTCGAGCATCATTGGGTTAGAAAGTGTTTTTTGCAGTTCTAGAGCAAGATTCATTCCCAGAGCAATGGTGTCGTTGGTTGGGTTTGATTTGTCTGGTTTGAACCAAGGAGTGACTAGATCAGCGTTAAGAAGTTCTATCTTATACTTTATACCGGCTAAAAAGTAACTTGGAAACTTATTGTCAGCATCGGAAAAAATAAGGGTGTTACCTGATGCTTTACTAGCACCTAGATTTCTTTGGGTGCATACATGGCGGCGGCTGGAGGTATAGATGGTAATTTTTGGTAGTTTACTGTGAAAGGCTTTAGCAATTTTAATGGTGTTGTCTTCTGATTTACCATCTACAATAATTACTTCAAAGTCACTGAATGTCTGGTTGGACAGATCTGATAAGAGTTGGGGGAGATACTTTTCTTCATTTAAGGTGGGGATGATGATGGAGAAAAAGGGTTTTTTGGTCATGGACTGCTAGAATTATATTATATAAATTAGCTTGAATATGAAAATTGTAGTAGGACTTGGAAATATAGGGGAAAAATACAGAAATACACGTCATAACGTAGGCTTTAGGGTGGTGGAAAGATTGGCGGCTGGTGAGAAATTTAGAGAGGATAAAGCACAGGAAGCCTTAATTTGTAGAAAGGGGAGTGTTTTGTTGGTAAAACCAACAACTTTTATGAATGAGTCTGGAAGGGCAGTTAGGAAGATAATGGATTTTTATAAAATAAGCGCAAGTGACTTAGTTTTGGTGCATGATGACTTGGATATAGAAACTGGAGATTATAAGATCCAAAAAGGTAAGGGGCCCAAAGTGCATAATGGTATTAGCTCTGTGGAAAGTACAGTAGGGACATCGGACTTTTGGAGACTTCGAATTGGGGTTGATAGTAGAAAAACTAGAATCTTTGCTGGAAGCGGGGCTGATTACGTACTATCTAATTTTTCGTCTGAAGATGAGGACACAATGGAAGATGTAATTGAGGAAAGTTGTGACGAACTACTTGTAACTTTGGGCTTGTAGGTTGAAAAGTTTAGAATAGAGAGACTTGTTTTTTATTAACTTGTGGTGACCTCCTTCTTCTATTAGCTGTCCGTTTTCAATAACTAAAATTTTGTCTGCCTTCCTTACTGTACTGAAACGGTGAGAAATGAGAAAAATCATTTTGTCTTTGTCCAATTCCATGACGGATTCAAATATTTTTTCCTCTGATTCTGGGTCTACATTGCTAGTAGGTTCGTCAAGTATAACTATATGACTGTTTCTGTATAGAGTTCGAGAAAGAGCGATTCTTTGCCATTGACCTTTGCTTGGTTCAATGCCTTTGGCAAACTCCTTATCTAAGGGATTGTTGTATTTTAAAGGTAGCTTTTCTAGAAAGTGATGCATGTTCGTATGTTTGGCAGCTCTTTTAATGTCTTTTAGTTTTAATTTTTTCTTGACGTCTCCAAAGTGGATGTTGTCTTTGGCTGAAAATGGATATTGAGCAAAGTCTTGGAAAAGGGCGGAAATTGCTTTACGGTACGATACCAGATTGTAGTCATATATGTTTTTACCATTAAGAAGAATTTGTCCTTTTTGCGGTTTGTAGAAACGGCAAATTAATTTAATCAAGGTGGTTTTACCAGCGCCGTTTTCTCCAACGATGGCTATGTTTTCTGTTGGGCCGACGACAAAAGAAATGTTTTTTAAATTCCAATCAGTTGCGTTCTGATATTTAAACCAAACATTTTTGAATATTAAACCTGTTTCCATTTTTTGATCTACTGGTTGGCCGCTTGATTCCTCGTTGGCTAGATTTATAAAGTTTTCGTAGTCGTTTATAAAGGTGTAGTTTTGGTAAAGATCACTTGTCTCTCTTACTAATCTGCTGATGTAGTTTATGAAGCGATTTATAGAGGAGTTTGTGGCTTGGGCGGTACCAAGAGTCATTATTTTTGTCATTGCCAGATAAAAAAGATATAGTTTAGTACCATTTTCGAAGAGTATTAGAGGGGCTGAATAAATGCGCTGAAGCTTACTGAATTTTAATCTGTGCTTTTCTGTTTCTTTAAAATACTGAATTGTTAGTTTTAGTCGGCGATTAAGCAGCAAATCTACATGGTTTAGTATCTTGTTTTCGTATAAATATCTACCTTTGTTAGCAAAATCATCTAGAGCCCCCCAGACTCGCCACATTGGTGAATATTTACTTCTGATTGCTCTCCAAGCGTTGGTTCTTCTGATGCCGAAATTAATGCGAGGGAGGGCAAAGATAATAGCAGGAACCATAACTAGAAAACTAAAATTAAAAATAAGGATTGAAGAGCTTGTTAAGCCAAAAAGGATAGTGGGAAAGGTGCTTAGCGGGGTTGTAATAGCCCAAACAGCGTTCCCTGAAGCTTCTTGCACTTTTTGAAAGGTGTTTCTTACTTCCGGATTTTCTGCTTGGGGAACCGGCAGCGAATTAATTTTACGACTTATATTAATGTTTATTGTTTCCTTTATTAAACCCGATAAGGTGTTTGAGTAAACGTCAGCAAAATCGGAAATAAGTTGTTGTATCTGGTTGATAATGATGGTGATAGCTGTTAAAAAGAGAATAACTTTTAGAGGCTCGAAGTATTCAGATGTACTGATACCTTGTATGACGTTATCTGTTATGTTTTTGGTGATGAGAAGTTCTGGATAGACGAGTAAGCCCTCTATAGCTCCGGCTAACGTAATAAAAAGAAAATACTTTTTGTTTGTTTGCCAAGCAAGTTTTACTGTTGATTTGTAGGTCTTAAAGAACTTTTTAAAGTTTGTGATGTTTATGCTCTTGATTTTCATTGTGGGACAAAGTCATTATAAAGAATGAAGATGTGAAATATAATTAGCAATATATATGGACACAGGTTTTACAAAAATAGTTAAGGTTTTTGACAAGTACGACTTTGATGAAGATAAACAAAAAAGGATTAGTAGAGAGTTTCAAGATTATGCTTACAGATTGGCGATAGCGCTGGAAGATACAGCACACACACCAATATATATGCGAATGGCTAAAAACACGCCAAGAGAGATATTGGAGAAAGCTAAGAGCTTTGTAATGGACTCAAATGCAAGGAACAAAGCAAGGTTATTTATGTGGAAAGTAAGACAGTTAAAGGAGGAAAACACAGAAAAATAATGGAGAGGAGAATTTGTTTTGTTATGATAGATGTGGATGTATCAAAAGGAAAATGGTAGAACTGTAAGTGGCTATTGGGGAAGATTGATTTTTATTTGCGTAATGCTTTTTTTTGTTTTTTTGGGTGATGCTATTTATAGTGACTGGACTCCTGCATTTGTGCAGTCATCAGTAAAAAGTCCTTTGGTTATGGGTTTGGTTATGTCATTTTCTTCATTAATAGGTTTGTTAGCCGATTTGATATTTCCTCAACTTTTAAAAAAGATGAGTTCTACTTTAATGATTTTAATGGCGATTGCAACGAGCATTTTTTTTGGTGTTTTGATGTACTTCAGCATTTCTTGGCCAACTATTTTGTTTTTTTTGACTGGAATGGCTGTCTGGGGTGTTTACTACGAATTTTTGGGTTTTGGAGCTTCTGAGTATGTCTCAGCTAATATTTCCTCTCATTTAAGAACTGGGGCTTGGTCTATGATGAGTGCGTTTAGGGGGCTTGCGTACTTTTTGGGGCCGATTATTGGCAGTTTGGTTTCGATTAGTTATGGTGATAGGCATGCCGTAGGTTTAGCTTTAACGTTTACAACAGTCGGGTTTTTGATATGGTTGGTAGCTAAAAGAATCGAAAAGAAGGAACGTGTTATAGAGGTTGAGCAAGAAAGGATAAATATTTTTTTAGAGATAAAACACTGGGGTTTGTTGCTTAAGAGTGTCTGGCCGGTGGTGATTATTAGTTTAACACTAGGGCTACTGGATGCGACTTTTTGGACAACAGGTACAGTTTATAGTGATAATTTGGCAAGAATTCATATTTATGGGAGTCTGTTTTTGCCACTTTATGAATTACCAATGGTGGTGGTAGGGCTGGTAGTGGCGAAGCTTGGAATATATAAAGGTAAAAAGAAGCTGGCTGAGTTGTTTATGCTTATTTCGGGAATTCTGATGATGTTTATGTCGCTTACTAATTCGATAGTGTTTTTACTGTTTTTGTCTTTGATGGTTGGCGTGGTAACAGCAATTTGTTGGCCATTAAAGGACGCGATTTATACAGATGTAACCAGCAGGATGGGTCACGAAGGGAAGCATATGATTGGATTGTCTGGGTCAACGGTGAGTGTAGCTTATATCTTTGGACCAATTATTTCTGGTGTTGTAGCACAAAGTTTTGGCGACAAAAATACTTTTGTAATTGTGGGTATGTTTGTAAGCCTGGTTTCACTTCTTTTGTTGATATTTACTCCAAAAAAAATGAGATTACCTCAGGGGGAGATTAGTGAGTGGAATTAGGATAGAATAATTGTAGCGATGAATAAAATAAATAAAATATTACTTCATCAGTATGTTTTGTTTGGAGTGCTTGGGGTGTTGGTTCTGAGGACTTTAGTTGGTAGTGGTTTCTATATAAATTTAGGATTGTTGTGGTGGTTGTTGGGAGCCATAATTGGTTTTTTGTTTGTATTTGTTGATAGTTTTGTTTTTGGATTGTTGACTCACCCAAATGAAGTGTGGACGGACAGACTGAAGGCTTTTTTTGACAAGAGAATGTTAAGGCAGAATATTGAATCTTTGCTTCAGGAAAATCAAGAATCTAGGATGCAGATAATGAGGAGTATTTTGTTTGTTTTTGTATGGGCGGTTTTAGGTTTCCTTACTATGACTAGTATTGTCAACGACTTCTCGCGAGGGTTTATTTTGGGGATAGGGACGCACTTAGTTTTTGACTTTATTTATGATTATTTTTATGATAGGCGGAGATACGATAAATGGTTTTGGCAGATAAAGCGGGAGCTTTCGCATGAAGAAAAGAGAAATGTTCTGATAGGAGTTTGTTTTATCTATTTTGTTTTAGCGATGAGATTTTGACCTCTTGA
>CAZQDQ010000009.1:0-16434 GCA_964592455.1 uncultured Pseudomonadales bacterium | reverse complement strand
AGACGACGGGGCCAAAAAGTGGGTCAGGCGAGACTCGAACTCGCGACACCCTGCTTAAAAGGCAGGTGCTCTAACCGACTGAGCTACTGACCCAAAAAAACCACAAACTATTTTAGCATTTGAGCTCAAAAAAAACACCATTTAAAATGGTAAACCCATCTCTGTTTAAGTTTGTGATAAGCTGACTTTGATGAAAATATTAGGCATAGACCCAGGCACAGGTAGACTTGGTTGGGCTATTTTGGAAACTCAAATTAGGCAAAACCCAAAACTGCTAGACTGTGGCTGCGTAGATACTCCTGCCAGAACAAATCTCTCAAAAAGACTTAAAATAATTTACGACTTTCTAACCGAGCTTATAAGGAGCAGCAATCCAGACTCATTTGCTATAGAGTCACTCTTTTTTACTAAAAACGCCAAGACAGCTATTGACGTAGGTGCTGCCAGAGGGGTGAGCTTGCTATGTGCCGAACAGTTTAATCTACCAGTCAGCGAGTACACACCACTACAGGTAAAGTCCTCAATTACCGGATTCGGCAAAGCGGACAAAAAACAAGTTGAGTTTATGGTCTGCAAAATTCTAAAACTAAAAGAGGTTCCCAAACCAGACGATGCTATCGATGCTGCAGCTATTGCCCTAACTCACTCATTTTATGCAAAAACGAAATAAAACCGAAAGAGATCTGATACACTAAAATTATGATAGGTTTCATTGAAGGAACTATAAGATACGCTCAAAAAAACAAAGTTTTGATTTTTACTGCTGGTGTAGGATACTCCGTCTTTGTCAGTGAAAGCCACGGCTTAAACGTAAATGACAAAGCTAGTCTTTATATTCATACACATTTTCGTGACAACGAACTTAGTCTTTTTGGCTTTAAAACTGCGGATGAGCTAAATTTATTTGAAGTTCTCATCAATGTTTCTGGTGTTGGCCCAAAAACAGCTCTTAACATTTTTAGTGCCAGTACCCCAGATAAAGTTATTACTGCAATCAAAAATTCAAACCTTTCATTTTTTACATCCATTTCTGGCGTTGGAAAGAAAACTGGCCAGCGAATAATTCTCGATTTAAAGACAAAGCTTAGCAAAGGAGACATCAACTTAAACAAATTAGAAGGAGATAGTCAGTTATCTGATTCACTTATTTCTCTTGGTTTTCAAAAAAATGAAATAAATAGTGTTCTGCCCAAAATAGACGTCTCTAATTCTATTGAAGATCAAATAAAACTAGCTCTAAAACTACTAAGAAAATGACAGACAGCAACGATGTAAACAAGCTTAGGCCTCAAGACTGGAGCGGCTTTTTTGGTCAAAAAAAATTAGTCAAGTCTCTTCGTATTTCCATAAACGCCGCCAAAACTAGAAACGAAGCTGTAGAGCACATTTTACTTTACGGTCCACCAGGTTTGGGAAAAACTACTCTCGCAAACATCATCGCCAACGAAATGAATGTTGGTCTTAAAATTACCTCTGGCCCAGCCCTTACTAGAGTGGGTGACTTAGCCTCTATTTTAACCGGACTAGAAGAAAATGATGTCTTATTTATTGATGAAATTCATCGCCTAAATAAAGTTGTTGAGGAGGCTCTTTACCCAGCTATGGAAGATAAAGCCATAGATATTATTTTAGGAAAAGGTCCTGGTGCCAAGAACATGCGTCTCGATTTAGCCCCCTTTACCCTTATAGGAGCTACTACCCAGGCAGGTCAAATCAGCTCACCGCTACGCGACCGTTTTGGCATAGTTCACAGACTGGACTTATATGATCCAGAAGACTTATCTCAAATTATTTTAAATGCGGCCAAAAAGCTTCAATTTAAGATTAGTAACGATTCGGCCCTAGAAATTGCCAAACGCTCTCGTGGGACGGCTAGAATTGCCCTAAAGCTTTTAAGAAGAGTCCGAGATTTTACCCTAGTTGAGCATGCCTCAGTTTCTTCACTGCTTGCTACTAAAAGCTCGCTAGATTTTTATAATGTTGATGAAGAAGGCCTGGACGAGATTGACAGACGCTTGCTAAAAGCCATTATTGAGCAATACAAAGGTGGACCTGTTGGTCTAGAGACGCTTGCATCGCTAATATCAGAATCAGTCGAAACTATCACCCAAGTTATAGAGCCATTTTTGCTTCAGTCCGGGTTTTTGGCCAAGACTAACCGTGGTCGCATAACCACCGATAAGGCCACAAACCACCTCAAACTTGTTAAGTAACCCATAAGGTTGTAAAATACAACAATACGTATCTTTGAAAAGGAGCAAACATGTCGATAATTGAAGTAAGTTGCCCCAAGTGTGGGGCTGATGTTAAATTCTCTCCAGAAAAGGGGATAGCCTGCAAGGTGTGTTTTTACGAGCTAAATCCGTCCCAATATGTTTATAAAATGTTGGAGAAAATGGGATTTACTTTAGGGCATGAGAACTTCGGTGATACCGATATTCATGGGATGGGTGGAGTTCACCTGGGAAAGATAGATATTGACCGAAGTAGAACATCTGACGACTATGCCTGCAAAATCCATACATCATCCATAAAAGAAGTAGAAGATATCATAGAGCTGATAAAGTCCTTAAGGCTTCAGCTAACTATCTTGCTAAACACTATCGAACCCCGACCAGATCTCTGTCCTGTATGTAATAGAACTCTGAAGTACAAGTACTTCAGTCACTATGGTTATTCAGTAGGCTGTTCCGACAATCAACACACTTTTCTCTACAAAAACCTACCAACTTGGCTTGGTAGTAACCTTGCTAAACAGTATCCAAAACATAAATTTACCGTCTACGAAGATGTTCTAATCATTTATCAGACGACACTCCTAAGAGCAAAGTGGTTATCTAAAGCAAAAAATGAAGATCGTGAAATTGGTACAATTAAATTCGTCAGTCACGACGGATCTCTAGCAATTTGGATCACCAAGGCTATAAACGAATCAATGCCAGGTCTGCTAAGTTATATTAACAGTTTAAGCATCAAAGGCGTTAAAGCTGTTCTTGTTAATGACTAGTCGCAAACTACACTCCCCACAATGGGGAGTTTTTTTAGTTATAATTTGCAAGTGCAGTTTCTAATTTCCATATTTTTCTTTTTATTTGTTTTTTTTAGACAAGCTTTTGCTATTGTCGACCCCCTATCCTCTCCAAACAACAAGCTTGGTCTTCACATCCTCTTTCCCGACGAAATCGGTAAAGCAGCTGATATTGTCAACCATCATAAAAACGGACAATGGGGATATGTAGTAATCCCTATTCAAAGTAACGACCGCAACAGAGACAAGTGGCAGCTCTTTTTTGACAAGTGCAAAGAGCAAAAGATAATCCCTATTATCCGCATCGCCACTACTGCCAATGGCCCTCATTGGGAACTGCCTAGTCACTTTGATATGCTTGACTTTGCTAACTTTTTGAACGAACTAGATTGGCCAGTCAGAAACCGTTACGTCATTGTTCTCAACGAAGTAAATAGAAATGACGAATTTGGTGGTAAAGCAAATCCAGAGCAATACGCTGATTTTTTTAATTTAGCTATTGATGTTTTTAAAAGCAAATCAGAAGATTTTTTCATGCTCCCAGCAGGGCTCGATAACGCCGCTAACGACCCAAAAAGTTCCATTAAGTGGAGTACTTTTTTAGATCGTATGCACGCACATCGCTCTGATATTTTCTCCCGTCTAGACGGCTGGGTGTCCCACTCCTACCCCAATCCGGACTTTTCCGCTAGAGCTGACTTGAAGGGAGAAAACAAGATTAACTCCTTTGAATCTGATTTAAACAGACTCCAAAAATACACCGCCAAAAACCTCCCTGTTTTTATCACTGAAACTGGTTGGTCTGACAAATACCTTAGTCAAAAGCAAATCGGCCTGTACTACCGCTTTGCATTTGAAAAAGTTTGGAGTCACCCACAGGTAGTTATGGTTGCTCCGTTTTTACTGAGTGCCCAAGACGGCCCCTTTGTTCAGTTTAGTTTCTTAGACAAAGAAAACAAGCCAAAAGAATTTGTACAAGAGTTTAGTCAGTTTGCTGGTATCGGCAACCCTCAATTACCGCCAACAAAACCAGTTCAAATAGATCTACCAACTGCCACAAGCACCGCCGAAGTTAACTCTACACCAAGTTCAGTCCTATCACTTAAAACCGAGGTAAAGAAGCTAAATGTATTTCAAAAGATATACAATAAGCTTATAAACTTTTTATTTTAAGTCAATGTATATTCTCCACGGTGAAAACAACTTAGGATCATCGCAAAAATTACAGGAACTTATTGATGGGCAAAGAAAAATTGGTTGCACTGTTATCAGTCTTGATGCCAATAATTTAAAAGTAGAAAATTTAAGACAAGAATTAGAACCAACTGACCTTTTCGGTAATAGTAACTTTGTGATTCTAAACAACTTGCTCTCCGGAACAAAAAAGAAGAGTCAGGAAAAAATCATTCAGTTTCTAAAATCTAAAAACCATCAAAATATTCTTTTATATGAGACAAAATCTATTCACCCTTCTACAATCAAACAGTTTAAAGGAGCTATAGTAGAAAATTTTAAGATTGAAGCAGATATTTTTAGGTTTTTAGACAAATTTACTCCAAATCAAAAAGAAAATCTAATAATCAGCTTTCAAGACCTCTTACAAAAAAAAGCAGAGCCTGAGTTTATTTTTGCCATGTTGGTTCGCCAAATTCGTCAACTAATAATTGCCAAAACTAACCCCTCCCATTTAAAGGCACCTCCCTTTGCCATTAACAAGCTCAAGCAACAGGCCAGTGCTTTTAACTTGGACCAACTTTTAGATAAACACGCCAAGCTATACAAAATTGACCTTTCTATTAAAACAGGTAAAACCCAGCTTGACTTAAAAACTCTGCTTAGCAACTTCCTTCTCCAACTTTAGGTATAATCACCACAGCATCTTAAAAAAAGGAGATTGGTGATGAGTATCTTTCTTAATGATTACAGCCTTTTTAAACACGCCCTCACAAGGCTTGTCCCGGGGCAAGTCGTCCGAATTAGTGGCACAAATCAGCTTGGTGGCACTCACTCTTTGGAAACTTTCATTGTTAAAACAGTCGATGAGAATGAGGTTCAAACCACAACTGGGCTTATCTTCCACTATACAAAAATTACCCACATTGGTTACACCGAGCAGGTTGTCGCACAAGATCAACTACCACATCTTCATCTTACAGGCGAGCTAGAAAACTTCCCTTCTGAACCAGAATAACCCCTCTCAAAGAGGGAATTTTTCTTGACATAACTATGTGTATATAGTACACTTACTGTATAATCCCATAAATCTCGCACACTTAAAACAAGGAGAGAGAATGAATTTTAGCCAAACATCAAACGGCTTTGACATTGTAAGGGACGCACTCGAGACAGACGTTTACAACGTGAGCGTAATTAACGCCGTCCTGCAACTTTATCCATTAGCAATTGCTGAGTGTCAAATAGTCGAACGTGACTATGGAATCTACCCAAAAGGTTTTGCTGGTCTACTAACGGAGAAGCTTCAAGACCTGCGCGGTCTAAAGTCGCATACCAAGCTTCGCAACTATCTAAAACAAACATGGAAATTTATTCATCCTGTTTTTTTTGAGTGGCTTGCTAAATACCGTTTTAATCCAGACAACATCAAGATGTGGCAAGACGAAGACGGTCATCTGTATGGATCATATAAAGGTATGGTTGTCGACATTATTTTTACCGAGCAAATCACAATGATGGTTACTTCTCAGATCAGGAACGAAGTCTATGACTGGTATCCAGACGATAACTGGGAAGATGAATATTTACGGATCATTGAGGTGTTTGTCGAAAAGCAGATGAAGTTTGCGGAATTTGGTCTACGTCGTCGTGCGTTTACCTGGATGCACGACCGAATTGCTGTCCTAAATGCGCAGTTTGGCGGTGACTCATATGTTGGTAGTTCTAGTCCGTATCACTGTGAACAAACAGGATTCATCCCTAAAGGTACAGTAAATCATTTCTGGTATTTACTACATGGTGCAAGATACGGTATCGAGGATGCAAATGAGCTAGCCAGTCTTGCCTGGAGAGCTGTCTATGGCAACGATCTTGGTACTGCCTTACCAGATACTTGGGGACGCCGACTTTACTTTTCGACTGTTGCTCCGGGTATGACACAGATGATCAATTCATATCGGCATGATAGTGATGAGCCCAAATACTTCACAGACGATTTAGTTGCTTACTTCACTCATCCGCGCAATCGTCGCGACCTCAAGGGTGTTACGGCCATGTTCACAGACTCAGTAAATGATATAACAGCACCAAAAATTTATGACTATGCCAACCAATGGTTCAATGTCAGTTTCGGCATTGGCGGTGCACTGACGAATAATAAAAGATTTTTCAAAAAGACACCTGCTTACCGACCACTGAACATGGTCGCGAAACCTGTCGCGTTCAGCTTCAATGCTGGAAAAAATTTCACTAAAATTGCCAAAGTCCCAGACGGTAAGGGTAAAAATGTCGGTGACCCGAACATTATCGCCGAAATTGAACGTATTAAGACAAAATATCCTTGGGTTTACTAAAAAAATGCTATAACACCACCCTCTTCGGAGGGTGTTTTAATAACCTATAGATAGTGATATAATACTAAAAATCTTAAATTGGAGGTCTTATGGACATTAAAACAAAGCGTAATTGGGCTGGTATAGTAATTGCTGTTGCTACGTTTTTTGGGTGGCTTGCCATTGCAAACTTTATTTACAGAGATTACGATTTAGCCAGTTTCTTGATAATGGCCTTTGTCGGCTCAGGTTGTCTTATTTCATTCTGGTTTGCTGCAAAGACATTTGAAGCGACCAAAGATGAAGCGGCTCAAGAATATCAGGAGAGAATTAAAGAGCTCGAAAAAGACGGCTATGCAATTAGCACATCGCAGGTAACAATTGTTCCCTATTTAAACACCAGAGAAATTAAGGGTAAAAACCTTTTGGGAACTGTCCAGGTCATTGGTAAAGAAAAATTTGATGATCAAAAAATCACCATACTTCTTGACTCCTTCATGTTGAGTGAAACAAAGGTCGAAACAAGTGTATGTGTTAGTACCATTAGGTTTAAAGAATACGTTGTTATTTACGACACACTAAACAAACAGGCTGTTTGGTTACTTAAGTGAGCTGTCATATAAACTCCCTTTATTGGGAGTTTTTTTGTTGTCTGTAAATAAGTTAAAATAACCTTGTGAGTATTAATTTAGACAATCTTAAGACATATCATAGCTACGACAAATCCGAAAATTACGAAGTATTGACGAAATCTCCACGTCACTTTGAGAAAGGTTTTACTGATGCTCAAAATGTCTTCTTACCTCTTTCCCCACAAGAGTACACCGATTTTAATATTATTACTACTGGAGCTGATAAACACTTAGCAGAGTTTGCAATCTCCTTAAACCCCTTCTTTTTAAATATAAACTTTCATGTTTCTACGGGATTTCGTTTACCTGTTCATACTAATACAAACTCACTCTTGTTAGTTATTTCCAGTATCCCAAACCAATCAGAAATTAAGTCAGTCATCTTGGAAATACAAACAAAAAAATACAATCCACTTTATCTGACTCACAGCTCATATCAAACAGAGAGTGCTATCGATCTTAGCTTTCAAAGCAACTTTCACACCATGGGTTTTCTCTTTGGTCTCTTAACTCGCTTTAACAGTCAATTTAGCAAAACCATCTCCTTTGACAAAGTTTTTTTCAGTTTAGAAAACACTTCAGAAAAACTTAAACGAGACATCAATCAAAAAAATAACCCTGCCAAATCTCTCTCTCAAAAGCACTCTCAGAAGGCAGTATTACTCTTTAGTTCTGGCCACTTGTCAGGTGTAGGTAAATTTATTAGCGGGTTAATTACGCGCCAAAGCAAAGCTTTCTCGGGTTTTTGGGAGTTTCCAGAAGTAAAGCACTTTGCCGAAAACCTCTTTACTTATCCCACAAAAGTTTTGTCAGATTATCAGGTTCTGCTTCTAAACTCTGACCTTTTTCCAAACAACATAAAGTCAGATATTTCTGACTTTAAGCAATTGCTTAATCAAAAAAGAATCAATTATACTGAAATAAAACCAGATACTGTTGACTGGTTCGAACAAATTGTCGAGTCAGTGGTCTTTTTGTCCTATTTTAGCTATTATTTAAGTATCACTAATAAGGTAAAAACATAAAATGTCCCGTCATCCTGCCCTAGTACTTCCCTTTTCAGATATAAGAAAGGACGATATTCCTCTTGTGGGAGGTAAGGGGGCCAACTTGGGTGAAATGTATAGTGTTGGTTTGCCAGTTCCAAACGGTTTTGTGGTTACCTCAAAGGCCTATGAATACGTTATTGAACATAATGCTCTTCAGCCTGTCATCAAAGAAATTATTCGTCAGTCTGATATTAATAACCAAAAAGAATTAGAAAAAGCCTCCATAAAAATCCAAAGACTAATTCACACAGCAGATATTCCCAACAATCTTGTCACCCAGATTTTTAGCTTTTACAAAAACTTAAAAAGATCCGATAGTTCACCTTTAGTTGCTGTTCGTTCATCCGCAACTGCCGAAGACTTACCAGATGCCTCTTTTGCTGGCCAGCAAGAGTCGTACCTAGATATCAAAGGTGAAGCCAATCTTATTCAGGCTGTCCGTCATGCTTGGGGATCTCTTTGGGGAGCAAGAGCTATCTTTTATCGTGCCACCAAAGGTTATGACCACTTTAAGGTAGCCTTAGCGGTGCCAGTGCAGCTCATGGTCCAATCAGAAGTTTCTGGTGTTGTATTTTCTGTGAACCCCGTAAGTCGCAATAAAAATCAAATTGTAGTTGAAGCTGTTTGGGGCTTAGGAGACTATATGGTTCAGGGAGTTGTTAACCCAGATCACTATATAGTAAACAAAAAAGATTTCACTATCCATTCTCGATCACTAGTACCTCAAACAATTATGGAGGTCAGAAACCACCCAAACGGTGTTAAAAAAGCAGACGTTCCAAAAGCAAAAGTAAACCAAAGAAAACTAACCGATGAAGAAGTCATTGCTGTAGCCAAGCTCTCTGCTAAAGTCCACCAACACTATTATTTTCCCCAAGACAGCGAATTTGCCGTGGAAGGTGGCAAAATTTATTTGGTTCAAACCAGACCAATTACCACACTGGACTTTGTCAGCACTAAAAAAATTACCAAACCTGACCAAATTAAAAATTTAAAAACTATTATCCAGGGTGAGCCAGCCTCTTTTGGCATTGGCTATGGCAAAGTAACAAAAATTACTAGTGCCAGTCAAATTGATAAAGTAAAAGTGGGCGACGTACTGGTGACTGAAATGACCAGTCCAGACTTTGTCCCCGCCATGAAGAGAGCCAGTGCAATCGTCACTGACAAAGGTGGTCAGACCTCCCATGCAGCTATTGTTTCCCGTGAGCTAGGAATACCAGCTGTCGTTGGTGCCAAAGTGGCGACAAAAATTCTAAAAGAAGACCAGGTTATTACCGTTGATGGCGCTACCGGAACCATATACAACGGCCTTCCAGAAAAAGATACCAACACCAAAGTTGAAAACTTTAAAGAAGAAACTTTTCCAGAGACCGCGACCAAAGTTTACGTTAATCTAGGTGAGCCTGACTTAGCCCCGATAGTAGCTCAAGGAAATTCTGATGGAGTGGGACTACTTCGAGCTGAATTTATGATGGCCCAAATAGGAGTTCACCCTCGCAAAATGATACAAGACAAAAAGTCAGATGAATTTGTAAAAATTTTGGCAAATAATTTGGCTCAATTTACCAATTGTTTTGGCAATCGCCCTGTTATTTATCGTGCTTCCGACTTTAAGACCAATGAATACAGAAACTTAAAAGGAGGAACTCATTTTGAACCAATAGAACCAAATCCTATGCTCGGGTTCAGAGGTGCCTATAGATACATTAAAGATGAGGCTGTCTTTAATTTAGAACTAGAAGCAATAAAAACTGTCAGAAATAAATACGGCTTTAAAAACTTGCATCTTATGATTCCCTTTGTCCGCACCGTAAATGAGTTGATTGCTGTAAAGCAAATTGTTGCTGCTGCTGGCTTAACCCGCTCTAATAGTTTTAAACTTTGGATGATGGTTGAGATTCCCGCCAACGTCATTCTTTTGGATGATTTTATAAAAGTAGGTATAGATGGAGTTTCCATTGGTTCAAATGATTTAACAATGTTAGTTCTAGGTACAGACAGAGACAACGAGATGGTCGCCAGCGAGTTTGACGAAAACAACCCCGCCGTACTCTGGGCTTTGGAACACGTCATCAAAACCGCAGCCAAACACAAAATTACTTGTTCATTGTGTGGTCAGGCGGCCAGCCAATATCCCGATTTAGTCGAAAAACTAGTTAAATGGGGAATTACATCCGTTTCTGTTAGCCCAGATGCTGTTGACAATACCAGAAGAAATATTGCCTTTATTGAAAAACGAATTCTAAAATAAAAATAACACTAAATCTCGAGATCTTGAGTTTTTGAGTTCTTGAGTTTTTTAAAATATGTCAAAAATCAAAACTGTTTACGCCCGAGAAATATTGGACTCTCGTGGCAACCCCACTTTAGAAACCTCCATTTGGACTGACGACGGCTTCGGCGCAGTTGCCTCCATTCCGAGCGGCGCTTCCACTGGTAAATATGAGTCCAAGGAATTGCGTGATGGTGACAAAAGTCGCTACGACGGCATGGGGGTGTTAAAAGCAGTTGCTAATGTTAATCAAATTATCGCTAAAGCTATTATTGGCTTGGATCCCCAAAAACAAGGTGAGTTAGATCAAACCTTAATTAATTTGGATAGAACAGAAGACAAATCAAAACTTGGCGCAAATGCCATTCTTTCTGTCTCACAGGCTTGTTTTGAGCTTGGTGCCGCCTGTAATAACTTACAAGCCTTCCAGTACACATCACTAAAATATGGCTTGGTAAAGCCAACAGCAACCAGAATGCCCACTCCTATTTTTAATCTGATCAACGGCGGACGGCACGGAGCAGGTAACTTACAATTTCAGGAGTTTCACTGTATTCCTTCCAGCCGAAAACTTTTTTCAGAGAGCTTGGAAATGGGCACCGAACTTTATCACCTTCTAAAAAAAATTCTAATAGAAAAAAAAGCTATTCACTCCGTGGGGGACGAAGGAGGTTTTGCCCCCAATCTTTTTTCTAACACCGATGCTATTGAACTGCTAGTTGAAGCAATAGAGTCTAGTCCATTCAAAATAAATGATGATGTTTACATAGGCCTAGACATTGCCGCTTCCAGCCTTTTTAGCAATGGCAAAATTTCAATCACTGACAATAAAGAGCCAATGAATGGTGAACAGTTTGGCAGCTTTTTAAATGACCTTTATCACAAATATAACTTGCTTTCTATCGAGGATCCATTTGCTGAAGACGATTGGAGCAGTTGGAGTAACTTTCACTCACTTATGGGTAAGCAAATTATGGTTGTCGGAGACGACCTGCTAGTTACCAAAAAAAGGAGACTAACTCAAGCCATTGAAACAAATGCCTGCAATGCTATTTTGATTAAACCAAATCAAGTGGGTACTGTTTCAGAAACACTGCAAACTATTAAATTAGCCAAAGAAAACAACATGTCTGTAATTATTTCTCACCGCTCTGGTGACACAGAAGAGGATTTCTTAGCTGACTTAGCTGTTGGCGTTGGCGCTGATTTTGTTAAATTTGGTGCTCCTGGCAGAGGAGAGAGAGTTGCTAAATATAACAGACTGCTTTATATCCAAGAATTTCTCCAAAACAACCCATAAATAAGTCTTTATATGAACTTAATAAAAACAGAAAATCAATATTTTGATTTTTGGAAGTTTCTCAACTTTGAGTTTTTTATTTTTTTTGTATGACCAAAAAATGTATCCTTTGCATCCTCGACGGTTGGGGCATTGCTCCAGATTCTGCGGGCAACGCCATAGCCAAGGCTAACCCTCAAACATATAATTTTTTAATTCAAAACTCCCCCAATACAACTTTAAAAGCTGCTGGCCCTGCCGTGGGACTACCCGAAGGAATGGACGGTAACAGCGAAACTGGTCATCTGAATATTGGTGCTGGTCGAACAGTCTACCAAGACCTTTCTTTAATTAACATGAGTATCGCTGATGGCAGTTTTTTTACCAATCAGACACTCCTCTCAGCTGTTCGACATATAAAAAGCTTTGGTTCCAATCTTCATCTGCTCGGTTTAGTTGGGGCTTCTGGAGTTCATGCCAGCAATGACCACTTATTCGCTTTGATGTTATTTGCCAAAAAACAAGGTATCAAAAAGGTTTATCTTCATTTAATTACAGATGGCAGAGATAGTCCGCCAAACGACGCCCTTAACCAAATTGAAAGAGTGGAAGAAAAGATAAATGAAATCGGTGTTGGCCAAATCGCCTCACTGATGGGCAGGTACTATGCTATGGACAGAGACATGAGAATAGAAAGAACTCAAACTGCCTATAACTGCCTAGTACAGGGGGACAAAAACAGTAGTTTAAATAGTCAGGACTTTATTAGCAGTCAGTACGCTAAAAATATTTTTGACGAGTTTATCGAACCAACAGCTATTAATCATGAGTTTAAAAACACCAGAGTAAAAGCTGGCGACGTAGTTTGTTTCTTTAACTTTCGAACAGACAGACCAAGACAGCTAACTGAAATTTTTCTCCACAACCCACTACCTAATCAAAAATTTATTACCATGACTCCTTACAAAAAAGAATTTACAAATCCTACTATTTTTGAATCTACTGTGGTTACCAAAACATTAGGAGAAATTATTTCAGAAAACGGTTTAAAGCAACTCCGCATGGCAGAGACAGAAAAAATTGCTATGGTAACCTACTTTTTTAATGGCCAATCTGAAAATGCCTTTGTAGGTGAAGACAGAGAGTTTGTAGACTCGCCAAAAGTACCTACCTATGACTTAACCCCCGCTATGTCCACCGAAAAGTTGGTTGGTAAGTTCTCCGAAAATTTTAAAATTGCAAATTATCCGTTTGGTCTAATAAACATTGCTTGCCCAGACATGGTCGCCCATACAGGTAAATTTGATAAAACAATTGATGCAGTTAAAGCAGCTGACCAAGCTATAGGCGAACTCATCAATTTAGCAAAGGAAACCAACTCTTATTTAGTAATAACAGCCGACCATGGAAATGCCGAAGAGTTAATAAACCAACAAACTGGCAACATAGACACCGAACACTCTGCTTCCCTGGTACCACTGATTATTTACCACCCCTTAGACAACCAATTTAAATTGGTACCGGGTAAGCTTGGCGACGTTGCCCCTACCATACTCAAAATACTAGAAATCGAAAAACCAGTCGAAATGACCGGCAATAACTTAATTATTGGCTAAGATCAAAGTCACTTCGCCTTTACCCTTTAAGACTTTGGCTTTCTCTATAACCTCTAAAATATTCCCTCTGATAATTTTTTCCGATACTTTTGTCATATCTACAGCTAAACAAATTTTCACTTCTTCACCAAACACATCTAGTATGTCCGGTAAAAGCTTCTCCAGCCTAACCGCAGACTCATAAATAACTACGCTAAATTTCTGCAAGTCATGCATCTTTTTAGTGTTTTCCAGTATCGACTTTCTTTTACCACCTGTCTTTGGCAAAAAACCCAAAAATAAATATTTGTCTGTAGGTAGACCAGAAACAGTCAAAGCGGCACTCTCAGCTGTAGGTCCAGGGACAACAGACACTTCCCAACCTCTTTTAATACCCTCAGAAACCATTTTGTAGCCAGGGTCGGAGATCAGCGGCATACCCGCATCCGAAACCAAAACGGCTTCTTCTAACAGGTCCATTTCTTCCAAAAGCCTAGGGAGAGTCTTGTACTCGTTAAAATCATTAACAAATTTAATCCGTCCAGAAAAGTTTTCTACCAAATCCATTTGTCTAAGCTTCATCCAAAGGTTATTAAACATCCTACTGTCCTCACAGATAACAAACTTTGTTTCTTTAAGAGTTCTTAGGGCACGCAAAGAAATATCTTCTATGTTTCCAATTGGCAACCCCACAATCTTTAGTTTCATAAACTAAGCAAACTTGCGTATCACCCCCACACACTTTCCTTGCACCTTTACATTGATAGCAAAAATAGGAGACATAGCTGAGTTTGCAGGCTCTAGTCTAACTCTTGTTCTCTCTCTAAAAAATCTCTTCAACGTCGCCAAACCATTTTCTAGCAATGCTACTACAATGTCGCCATCCTTAACCACGGTTGCGTCACATTCCTCGATAATTACATAGTCCTGGTTAAAAATTCCTTCCTCAATCATCGAATCACCCTTAACTTGCAAAACAAAAGCACGTTTCTTTCCTGACACCATTGAAGAGGAAACTCGGATAGATGCGTTTGGGTCTGTAATCGGCTCAATCGGTCTACCAGCTGCAATAAACCCTAAAATTGGCAGTTCTAAGGAAGAAGCCTCCACACTTGGCCTGTCAACCAACTCTATGCCGCGGATAGCTCCATCAAACTTTCTTATTACCCCCTTCTTTTCCAACGCCTGCAAATGCTCGTGAATAGTAGCCAAAGATGAAACCCCTATAGCCTCGGCAATTTCTGAAAGAGTAGGAGAATAACCATTCTTTTGAATAAACTGAGAAATAAACTCGACAATCTGCCTTTGTCTTTTGTATAGTGTGACTGCCATACATTCACTTTACCAAATAATACCCAAATGTCAACCAATAAAACCCAAAGACTTCAAGTTAAAAATATGCGAAAATATAATCAATGGAATTCAAACTCAAATCCGACTACCAGCCAACAGGGGATCAGCCAACTGCTATTGAAACTCTAAGTAATAGCATCAGCCAGCAAAACCCACATCAAACTCTTTTGGGCGTTACCGGCAGTGGCAAAACTTTTACCGTTGCCAATATTATCCAAAAAACACAATTACCCACCTTAGTTATCTGTCACAACAAGACCTTGGCCTCCCAACTCTACCAAGAATTTCGAGACTTTTTCCCTGACAATGCTGTCTCTTATTTTGTCAGTTATTACGACTATTATCAGCCAGAGGCCTACATCCCTGCCACCGACACTTATATCGAAAAAGAGGCAGATATCAACCCAGAAATTGATAAATTTAGACTAACTACTACCGCAAACCTACTGTCTCGGCCTGACACTATTGTAGTTGCCTCTGTTTCTTGCATTTATAACATCGGCTCGCCAACTGACCAAGAAGCCAATTTACTAATGCTTGTTAAGGGACAAATAATTTCTCGTGATACTGTTCTTATGCGCCTTACTGACATGCAGTACAGCCGAACTAATTCCGAACTAAGTCGTGGTTACTTTCGAGCTGTCGGCAACAATGTCCAACTATATCCCTCCTACAAAGACTGCATTATTTCCCTAGAATTTGACGACAAAACATTAGTAAGCTACGAAATTTTAGATCCCTTTAACTACACCAAACTCGAAGAAACCGACAACGAAAAAAATTATAAAGACTTTCTTACTATTCACCCAGCCAAACTATTTATCACCAACCCCAAAACCCAAACGGAAGCTTTTATCCAAATTCGCGCTGACCTGCAAAAACAAATTGAAAAATTTAAGAGCGAGGAAAAGACCATAGAAGCCTACAGACTAGAGCAAAAAGTAAACTATGACCTAGGAATGCTGGAGGAAGCTGGTTTTGTCAGTGGTATTGAAAATTATTCTCGCTACTTCGACGGCCGTCAACCAGGCGATGCCCCCTATTCTCTATTGGAATACTTCCACTACAATGCCAAAAAATTTAATAAGTCAGGTTTTTTAACGGTAATCGACGAGTCCCACATTTCTCTTCCCCAAATTCGTGGTATGTATAACGGCGACCAAGCCCGAAAAGAAAACCTAATAAATTTTGGTTTTCGTTTGCCAAGCGCCAAAGACAATAGGCCTTTAACTTACACAGAATTCCAATCTCGCACACCACTTAAATTATATGTTTCAGCCACTCCCAGCGATCACGAACTATCTCTTTCCAAAACCAGTCAAATTCCCACCGTAGCCGAGCAACTTATTCGTCCTACTGGGCTACTAGATCCCATCATTTCCGTCCGTCCCAGCAAAGGTCAAGTAGATGATCTCACCAAGGAAGTTTTAATGAAAAAAGAAAAAGGGGAGAGAACTTTAATACTCACTTTGACCAAAAAAATGGCTGAGGACCTTTCTGATCACCTCAAAGAAAAATATCATTTGCAAGCTGAGTATCTTCACTCTGACATTCACACTTTAGATAGAGCCGATATTTTGGATAAACTTAGAAATGGAGAGTTTGATTGCCTAATTGGGATTAATCTGCTGCGCGAAGGCTTGGACTTACCAGAAGTATCTCTAGTTGCTATCCTAGACGCCGATAAGGAAGGTTTTTTGCGCACTCCAACCGCCCT
>CAZQDQ010000008.1:10667-17796 GCA_964592455.1 uncultured Pseudomonadales bacterium | reverse complement strand
CTGGCAAAATAAAGACTATTTTTTATATTACATCCTCACTACAAACCACTACCAGCTCGGCTTCAAAATGGGGTCACCTATCTCCTTAACTGCAGGCCTCAACGGACGGCTTAACTTTGAATATACTGTAGTAGACAGCGTTGTACTTATCGATGCTTTAGGGAGAAAAGCCGACGGGTCAATCGTGGCCGCAGTTGGTGAATCAAAGGCAATAACACCTCTAAACGAGTCCCCGCTTCCATTAACTCCAGAAAATCTTATTTCCGGAACAAATTTACCAAAGGATCAATACTATTACTCCTTCGGATATCCAGAAGGAAGCTGGCTACCACAATATACGAAAAGCCAAATCGTTGACAGCATTAAAAATCCTATTTTTCTCTACACCACTTTAACAATGCAAATCACTGAAGATAGCCAAAGCGTTTCGGTAAACGGCAAAAGTGGTGGCCCGACTTGTAACTCACTAGGGCAAGTCGTAGGTATTATCGTTAGTAGTGATGGTAATCTCCGAGAATTCTTTGTAACTCCACTACCAGACGATATAAACAGTCAGTACTACGAACTTAAAAATAAGGTAAAACAAATCCTCAGTTCTCAGTAAAACAACCCCGCTCTCGACTTTAGATCGGAGGCGGGGTTTTATATTTTTTCAGCTCCAGGGCAGGTGGGGGTACTTATTTCTCAGCTTGTTATAAGCGAAGGCATAAAGCCAAAAATAGGCAACACCAGCCACTAGAGTAACTGCAAACCACATTAGGTTTGGCTCAATGACCAGAAAATAGATAAGTGCTATTCCAAACCCCAACGCAGGCGGCAAAAACAACGTCATGCATAGAAGAATTAAAATCATTCTTGACTCCTTAAGTTTTCAAAGTACAGACATTATAACTCAAAATGCTAAACTTACCTATGGCCAGCAAAAAAGTCATTTATACCAATTTAGGCACCACACTTTGGATTTTTGCTGCTGTTTTTGCCATATTACCCTCCTGGCCGCACATCTACTATCGCCTCTCACCCACAACCTCAGACGTCCTTGCCACAACTATCCGTGACACTGTGACCCCTGTTACTTTGTCACCTTCTGCCTCCCCCACACCATCCCCAACTCCCACCGAAACAAACACACCACCCCGTAGCCTCAGCGAAAGGTGGCCCCCTGTCGACCCATCCTTACCAGAGGAAAATGGCCTCATCATCGATAAAATTGGTGTCAAAGGTAAACTCAACGAGGGCGATGACTGGCAAAACATCCTCAAAAAAGGCATTTGGAGAGTCCCAGACTTCGCCACCCCAACTGACAAACTGACAAACCGACAAACCGACAAACCAATCATCCTCGCCGCTCACCGCTGGGGCTATTTAGACTGGTCAGCGGGCTTTCGTAAGCTCAACTCTTTCTACAACCTCCCCAAACTCAAAGAGGGTGACAAAATTAAAATCATTTGGGAACAAAGGCAATTCGAGTACGAAGTTTACTCGGTCAAAACAGGCACAGAAATACCCGAATATAATGCGGATCTGATCCTATACACCTGCCAATTATGGAACTCCCCGGTAAGATTTTTTGTTTTGGCCAATCGTATCAACTAGCCTTTTTCTCTCCCTTGTCAAAGGGAGATACGGCAAAGCCGAGAGAGATTTTAAAATAAGAAACTCCCCTGTCCACTTCTTCGTAATGGCAAAAAGAATTAACTAGCGAGGAGTACCAGTACCCTCACCGCTGTTTTGAAGTTTCTTTTTCTCAGCCTCTTCAGCTTTTGCTGCTAGCACCCAAGGAGGATCAACGTCAAGGCTTTGGATCCTTACTCTATTGGCTCGCTCCGCCTCTTGACGGATAGCCTCTGCTTCCTTTTCTTTCTTTTTTTTATCCATCCAAGATTGTATTCCAGCCATATCTCACTCTACCACACTGCTCACCCACTTGACAAATCCTACACTATAGGGTATAATGCTCCTAATTCATCAACCCTCTGGCTCAGCCTCAGCCGAGCCACAACAACCAAAGGAGAAAAGAATGAGAGTAATAAAGTCAACTTTTCTGTTCTTGTCGGCAAGCTCAGTCCTCGCCACAATCGCCATCCCTGTCCTTCCAAGTTTTGGCGGGCCAGATATGTGGGGACAGCTCCTGATCCCAGCAGGGATCGGGGTCGCGACCGCGGTGGTCGCACTAATCATCCCCTCTTGGTGATACTTAGACCGCGCTCGCAAGAGTGCGGTCATTTTTTGCCAAAAAAACACCTTTCCCTTTTTACCATGTAAAATATCTCATCTTTCATACTTTTACATACAAAAGGAGCTTTCTGTGTCCTACCGCCGAATACTTTTCTCGCTAACAATTTGTCTCGTTCTCTATCTTTCTTTCTTCTACATTCCTCCTGAAAACGTTGCATTCTCTCCTTTAACTCCAACGCCAACAAATACGCCCGAGTCCACCAAACAAGCAAAGACAATTGTTATCCTGCAAGATCTACCCACCCCAACCCCAAGCGAAACACCTGTCATTGTCTCACCCACCCCAGAACCTCTTAACAAAACCTCAGAACTAATCTTTCATACAGTGCAACAAGGTGAAACATTAAGCGAAATTGCCTATAAGTACAATATCGCAATCGCAGACCTGGTACGGGCAAACTACATAACAAACGAAAACTACATTCAAGCTGGTCAGGAATTATTGATAACTTCCTCACCGATAGTCGCACCTATCCCGAATCAAAACGGCAAGCAAATTATTACTATTCTCTCAAAGCAAACTGTTTATGCTTATGAAAATGGTCAACTCGTTAAAAGTTTTCTAATTTCATCTGGTGTGCCCAGCTTCCCAACAGTTACCGGGAATTACCGGATTGAAACAAAATACGAAAAAGACGATATGTCTGGTCCAGGCTATTACTTAGAAGATGTCCCATGGGTTATGTATTTCCATTTAGGATATAGCTTCCATGGCACCACCTGGCACAATAACTTTGGCACACCCATGTCACACGGCTGCCTAAACATGACAGTAGATGATGCCAAATGGCTATATGACTGGTCACCGATCGGCACCATCGTCCAAGTCGTTCCGTAAAAAAATTTTTATCCTCGATTCGTCGAGGATTTTTATTGCTTTGTCTTCCCAAACAAGTCCTCTACAATCTCATCGAGTGGCACACTGCGGACATCGATATCATCTACTTCATATTTCTCAGTTAGCTCAGCCATCACCTTCCCCTGGTTTTTCTTGGCAATTTCCAGTGTTGCAACCAGTTCTTTTTTAGAAAGCACCTTCCCCAACTTCTCCAAATCCACTCTCTTTACTGGTTTTTCAAAAGTCACCGTCAAATATTTTTTGTCCTGGTAATTATGAAGCAATTTCTCCAAGCTATCGTCATACACCTTTCTACCTCCATTTATCACCATCACTCTATCACTTACCGTCTCTATGTCCGCCATTTCATGGCTGGTCAATATTATTGTTGTTCCCTCCTTTTTATTTAAGTCTCTAAGAAACATTCTTATCTTTCGCTTAGATACCACATCCAAACCGATTGTCGGCTCATCTAAAAACAAAAGTTTTGGCCTATGCAAAATCGCCCCAATCAGCTCCATCTTCAGTCTCTGTCCCAAAGATAGTTTACGTACCGGGCTATCCAAAAACTCCTCCACTTCCAATAGTTGAGAAAGCTCTCTAACCCTCTTTTCAAAATCAACTTTCGAAATACCGTAAATCTCTTTAAACAGCTCAAAACTCAAAACAGCCGGCAAGTCCCAGGAAAGGCTGTTTTTGTTTCCCATCACCAAAGCAATTTGTTTCAAAAACTCCCGCTTTCTTTCCGTAGGAGTATATCCCAAAACCTCTATTTTCCCTCCACTAGGGTACAAAAGCCCAGTCAGCATTTTTAAGGTCGTCGTTTTGCCCGCCCCATTGGGACCCAAAAGCGCTACCGACTCACCCTCTGCTATCTCAATATCTATGTTATCTACCGCTACCAAGTCTTTTGATTTACTCCAAAACACGCTCCTCCAAAACGATTGTTTTACAGGCACCTTATAAACTTTTGTCAAGTTTTTTACTTCAATTATTTTCCCCATTTTCTATTTTTTTCTTAATAATGTCATCTGAAATCTGAGAACTGACATCTGAGATCTATTTTAAGACGACGCCGAAGAATAAGCCTTCAAAGCTTTCTCCCACATCTTTTTTTTAATAATTAAAAAAACTACCATTACCAATACAGACCACCAAACCCACCTTATGTCACTCGTTTTTCCCAAAACAAACGATGTTGTCAAAGCAGTGTGTAGTAAAAAGGGGAAAATCGACACTCCCAAAGTTAAAAACCATTTTGGATAAGCTTCAATTGGGATCGAGTCTCCAAAAAAAGCAATCTGATAAGACAAACTGTTAAAGCTTCTGTGTTCACCCCACCAAAAAACAGCCAAACCAAAAACAAACTGCATACAATGAATAGCTATATGCCCGCAAACAAAGATAATTGCTCCCCACACTACCCCAGAACCGCTAATAACCAAATCATGATTTTTATAAATCAAATAAAGAAGCGGTAAGGTTGCCGGCCACATTTCAAACAAAAGCATAAACAAATTAACCTTGGAAAAAGTTACCTGCCACAAAACAGGCAGTGGCTTAGTCAAGATCAGATCCAAACCGCCACTTTTTACACTCTCCCCCAAGTTCGAAATATTGGTAACACTCCAAATCCAACTCAAGTAAAAATTAAACTGGCTAACAAGTGTAAAAAGTAAAATTTCCGAAAATGTGTATCCGGCAACCGTCTTTACTCTGCCAAAAATAGCGCTCAAAAACACCAGGTAAGTAATCATATAAACCACAGTTGAAGCCAAACCACCCCAATTATTTAAAGAATACGCCATAGATTCCCGAAAACTAAAATAAGTATTTGCCTTCAATATTTTCCAGCGCAATTTAAGTCCCTCAAATCCCAATCGCTTCATAACGCTTTACTCCTCTCTTCCAAAACCAAATACTAATCGGAGGCAGTACCACACACCAAAAAACCGAAGCCCCAAAAATAGTCAGCACCTCCCTATCACTAACACTTTTTTGCAATACTATCGATGGCAGGTAAGCCAATATCGGAAAAGGAGAAAGTAGTAGCAACTGCAAAGAAAGACCCGAAAAAAAAGAAACTGGTATCAAAACCCCGCTAAAAACCCGCAAAATATGCGACATCACGTTCTGCAAATGGTTCGCCTCTGGAGTCCAAAAAGAAAAACTGCCTATAAAAACATTAAAAACAAAAGCTACCAAAAAAGCCAAAACCAAACTGGCTACAAACAACAAAATCTGAAAAAAGTTTACCGTCTCCAAAAAACTAAACCCCAAACCAATCAAAACCAACTGCATAAAGCTGGCGACCCCTCTAGTGCCCCAAAAACTGCTATACATATACAAAACAGGATTTACGGGTTTTAGTAGTAGCGCATTCAAACCTCCAAGCTTTACATTTACTACCATTTCTTTAGAAAACCTTAATGACTCTCCATCTACCAAGCCCTGCACTCCATTCGCAATCAAAAAATAGGCCATCAGTGCTCTGGTGCTTTCTCTATCTCCTGTCGACTCTCCAATTATTGACCACAAAAAAACTACCCCCAAAAGAGAAACTATTTTACTTAAAATAGCCACAGCTACATCTGCTCTATAGTTTGTCACTTGGGAAAGACCAAACAAAAAACTTTTTCTATATACAGAAAACCTCACCACTTAAGTATATCTCTACAAGACCGTCTTACAAAGTATCGCTTTTCACCCCCAATTTCTTTATTACCTTCTCAAAATCAGAATCAATTTTCTGAGTCTTATTAAACTCTTTGTACTCTAGTAATGCCTTTCTATCAGCAGCTTCTATAGAAATGTTGCCCTTACCATCAATTCCATATATCAAATATACCATCTGCGGTATATAACTCTCCCGAAAGCCTACAAATTTTACACCTCACCTGGTTCCACTCTGGTCACTCCCAACTTATCAAAGTCTCTGTCATATGAAACAACTAACCATCTGCCGTCCTTCACCTGTCTTACATTCGCAATCATAGCGTCTACAAACTTTACTTTTTTCTTTACGAAATCTCCAAACAAATTACTCCATCCATATTGTTCTACCACCCTTACCCCTTTCATTGTTGTCAATGGTAACACTGTCCTCTCTATTTCACTTCTTTCAATTTCGTATACCGACCTTAACACCCAAACCGTCTCAGCTACTACCACCCCCAAAATCACCCCGTTTATTTTTCGTCTCTTAATTTTTTCAAACAATTGTACACACGCAATATGTTTTGTTCGATCACGTTCAATCAAAAAATCTATCAAAACATTTGTGTCCAAAACATATCTCATACCCTCTTGTAGTGAGTTTCCATATACTCACGAGCTTTTACAGGGTCAACTCCTTTATTTTTTTTAGGTTTCAAACTTCCAGCCAAATCCAAAATATCAACCGCTTTTCGTATAACAATATCTTTTCCTTTTTTAGTAAAAATTACTCTATCATTAGGAGATAAACCCAACATTTTCCTAAAATCAACAGGCACAGTCACTTGGCCCTTAGTTGTCATCGTTGATAAATTCATAAAGTAATACTACCATAAAAAGTATTACTTTGTCAAAAGTTACCCACAATCTACATCACGGCACGTACGGCTTGTACTTCTTGGTGAAAATCTTCATTGGGTCAGGTGCATTATTGTATAGATCCATACGATAGTTAAATTTCTCAGATGGGCCCAATATGTTTGTGTCTCCACCTCTGTCTCGACTAAGTATTATCGACTCCCATCCCACAAACGAACCATTACCAACAAACTGAACATCAGTTCTGTCGCAGTCTGTATCCGAATTTGCGTCAACACATCTAACACTTATGTAATCGGCCAAATACCAACCATCTGCATTAGTAACTGCTGTTCCAAAGTTTATAGTCCCACTAGCAAGCACCGCCAAAAACGCCCCATCTGGAACCACAATATTACTATTTATCGTTACATCTCCATTGACTAAAAAGATTACTTTCTGAGTCCCAGTTGGCTGGTAATTAAAGTCGTTAACCGAACCCGCTACTTTAAATATCTGATAACCTCTTCCATTATCGTC
>CAZQDQ010000008.1:0-10567 GCA_964592455.1 uncultured Pseudomonadales bacterium | reverse complement strand
ACAATATACATGTCCTTTAGATCATCAAAGTCATAACTGTAAGTAGCTGGTGCATAGACTCTTACACTGTAGTTACCACCAGAGTCAGTTTGGGGAGTGGTGATAAGCTGCCAAGGGTGTGTGGGTACGCTGCTCTGGTCAGCCATATCAAAAGTTCTGTTGTTTGGGGTTAGAGTTGTATCTACTCCAATCAGGTAACCAGTTAAGGGATCAAAAGAGGGGCAAGATGTAAGATTGGTAGCATCAAAAAGTGTTCCTCTAATCTCCGCTGTACAGTCCTCTTCCAAAAGTCCTGCGGCCGCAGCTGCTGTACAGTTATCCGTTCCACAATCTTCGCTACAAGTTCTCGTTCTTTTGTGAGTATTTGGGTCACATGCTCCCCATTGTGAGTAATACGCATTTCCAATCCCCGCATCTCCGGGCAACGTATTTCCCTCGATACAAATATTACGAATAGAAGACAATGCCGATGCTGAGCCACACATATTATTTGCTTTCACTCCCCAATACTTATTTCCAGAAGTAATTGTCTGAGTTGTATTGCTGTCTGGTGTAGATCCAGTCCCAACAGTAAAAGTTTGTCCTCCGTTACATGGATCAGTAGAGTTTATACCGGCACACAAAGTGTACGATCTGTTTGTACCACTTGCCTCTAGTCCCCAGTCACTTGGTGCTTCCCAATCAAAAGCCACCGAAGCACCTCCACTAGGACCACTATAAATTGCTCCATTGGTAGGTGATACCGAAGTAGGTGCCGTCCCCGCTGTACAAATTGGTGTACAGGAACATGTTTTTAAATAGTCCTGACAGGTAGTACTCCAATAATACTCTGTAATCAACTCTCCTTTACATCTACCTATTTCGGGGTCTTCTTCACAATATCTATATGTACGATAAACAACATTACTTTGAACCGTACTAATAAAAGTATCTATTCCATCAGCATCTCCGCAACTAAACCTATTACCCCATTGCTGTAATGTTGTTACCGTATTCCCAGTGTCTGTCACCACGCACTTATCCTCTGTCCCTGGCGGACAACAGGCATAGGTGGTCACAATATTTCTTCTGCAACCCTCACAATTTCCCCCTTCGTCACAAGTCTGATTACCACAACACGCACCAGCAGACTGTGCGTTACCAAGCGAGCAAGTCCTAGGACTACTTTGATCACAATAATCGCTATATAAAGGTTGAAGCTTATTTGTCGTCCAACCATTTGGACAACTCACCCCCGGCACACACGGCAACCCCCCGCCTCCTCCACCTCCGCACTCATCTCCACATATATCACAACAAGCCGCACCACTATTATCACAATAATCAGCAATCATGTTGCCATTTGCATCATATGTTATTCCATAACAAGTACTACCACCGTTTGCACCACATGCACAACCCACATTAGATCCGGAAAAAACATCACCAGATAAAAAAAACATTAATACAATAAATAAAACTATATTTTTTATTACCGACATTTTATTAAATCCCTCCCTTTAATAAACAACTCTAGGTCAACTTTAAACACTGTATCTATGAAACTAACTGGCGAATTGTCAGTTTTTTTTGTCACCAATAATATAAAATCACCGGCCCTCAACATCTTTTGTTTATCAACATCTTTTTCAAGTTCCTCAGACAAAAAAACAACTGGTATGTTACTGTATTGACTTTTTCCCACTACTTTGCCACACTTGTATCTTTCTATATATTTTGTCTCTCGGTCCAAGTGAAAAACTTTCAAACCTTTTACCCAAATATAAATGTAGTCCTTATATTTCCAACCATAAACTCCAGTAGTGTAATTCCTATCCAAGTCAGGCTTTACAGCCGTAAAATATTCCTGAATATCCAATATAGACTCAACTTCAACATTCCCTGGCCTAAAGAAAAAGTGTGTATATATGTATGTAGTAAAACCACTGAAATATCCCAAAAAAAGTAATACAACAAGACAAAAGATCAAAATCCACTTCCTCATAAGAACATTTAACCAGAAATGGTTAATTAAGTCCACAAAAAATTGACATAGGATTCAAATCCTATATAATAATCAGGTATAAATGGAAGGAAGAAGAACGCGGTTTAGTAGAAGGGACTTTTTAAAATTAGTGCTCCTCGGTACCGCCGCCACTGCATTCGTTAGTATAACTCCAGAAGAAGACAACCAAGAACCCGTCGACCATAAATCCTCACTAGACAGCACAGCCGAAAAACCAAGAGTTGTCGAAGAAATAGATCCAAACTTAATTATTGGTGAGATAAAGTTCAGATTTGATATCGACACTTATCACGCGCTAGAAGCTACTCCCACAGGCGAAAAGAATTTTCCACAAAGTCCAGAGGATCTACAACTGGTTCTTGATGCTATTGAAAAACTACCACCTACTATCTTAACCGGTAAGCGCCGACCAACAAAAATATTCCTCTACAAAACCGCAGACAAAGACAATTGCAATGGTTTTGTCAACTCATCATATGGCAATAGAGAAATAAAAATAGAAAACAGTACAAACTACAATGGCAAGCTAGAAAACACTGGTGTCCAAAAAGAGTTATATGGAACTCAAGGTCGTTTCTTCCAAGCATTAGTTATTCACGAATTCTCCCACTCTATGACAGAAAGCTATCCAAGGCTACTAGAAGAGTGGATAGCTCACAATGGCTGGGTCAAAAATCCAGATGACAAATGGGCCAACTACTTCCTAGATGAAATCGTTGCAGAAGCAGATGCAAATATCTTCCCTTGGGAAGACTTTGCTGTTTGTCTCGCAGTAATGTCGCTAAATCCCCATTATCTTGCTCGGCTTTCACCAAGAAGAGTCAGGTTTTTTTTAAGTCACCCATTATTTACCGACTGGGAAGTAATCAAAGAGTACCAAAAAAACCACCCGATCTAAAAGACCGAGTGGCATAGAGCATCGAACTTTAGAAGAAAACGGCACGAAGCATATTGAACAGCTTCGGACAAATTTCTCCTTGGTCAGGAGCGGGTGCGGGTTCGGGTGTTACAGGAACAACCTGAATTCCCTCATTTTCCTGAATCGCCTTCAGAATCCCAGCAGTGTCAGCATTGGTGAGATCTGCAGGAACCATTCCCTGAGCCTCACAAGCCAACTGCATACTCCCGCCATCGAATGGCCCACAGACCACCCCTTCGACCTGACAATAGTAGGCAGGTACACATCCGCCCGCCAGAGCCACCACAGTCGGCACTGCAACCACTGCGATCAGCACCAACAGCTGGATAAATCTCTTATTCATGTCTGCCTCCTTTGCAGAGTTTCCGATAAAAATCGAACGTGCTTACGACTCCTATAATATAAGCCATAACACCTGATTTGTCAAGCTATGGGACAAAATACACATCCATTACACACAAAAACTTCTCCCTATTTACCCCCAATTTGTCTCTAAATATTTATTAGGTTCAAAATCTTTTACTCTAGTCGCGAGAGACTTATGATAAACGGTATACCCTTCTGCCATTCTAAGTAACGATCCAAACTTTTCCCTGTTTACAAAGTTTGCCCTGACAGGTAACCTTTGTCTGTTAACAGGCGAATCTAATACAATAGTATTTTCCGATTCAAATACTTTACTGAGCAAACCAACAAAACCTGCCGGATCTTCGTCAGCAAAATTTATTTCGTCTACAAAAAGCCACGGCACGCTACCGTCAGTCGTTTCAAACCAGCTCCACAGTCTACTTCCTCCAGATGTCTCACCATGAAAGAAAACCTCTTTACCCCCAAACGAACAAGTAAGTATTCTTTTTTCTTGTGGTTCAAAAGTTTCAAAAGCTCTTCTCAAGTGCCGAGGCGACAAACCAATTTGCTCCGCAACAATTTTCCCTACTGTAAACAACTCAGCAGTTCTTACCGTCGGAGGCATATATGGGTTGCATAAACCAGCCGTTTCCACACTAAAGCCAACCCACCCCCTAGGCATCGGCTCACCAAGTTCTTCCAAAACCCGACAATTAACATACCCCAGTGATCCTTCAGGACGGATTCTAATTTTTGAATCAAATATCTCTTTTTTGCTACCAAAGGAACCAGAATTAATGTGTGTATCGTATATATTTATCAAAAATGCAATGTTTGGAGGAAGCAACTCAGAAAGTTTAGCTACATGATCGTCAAGGTAAGCACTGTACTCCATGACAATCACTGGTGTATCTTGATCAACCCGGTTAACATAATGGCACATCACTCCAAGTGGAGTTAACCTCTTAGAATAAAACCTTTCCACCCCCACTCCAGAGGAAGAAATTAAGTGCTCCAAAAAAGCCACTGTAGTTGTTTTTCCTACGGACCCAGTTACACCCACAACATAAGGGTTTGAACCTGCTCTCACGGCAGTATATAGTTTTTGAGCCAAAGCATCCAGTGAACTAACTTTCAAATACTCTATCGCTGGCAACTCTTCCATTTGATCAACAACCAAATCCCAGCCCTTGTCCCTAGCCACACCAGTAGCTACCTCTCTACGATCAAACCCATTATCCCAACCCCCCTCTCCTGATGAATGTGACGCAAAATAAAGAGAACTTTCCAAGCTTTCTGGCCTTTGTGGAATACCAACTATATCAACCCACTCATATTTTTTGTTTCTCCTTATCCTGTCTTCTTCAATCAAATCAGAAGCGATTTCTTTGATTCTGCCTGTCTCTAAAATCATAGTTATTTTGAAAAAAATCAATAATTGCTGACGATATTTCGTCCGGATGCGTTTGCCCAATATTATGATCCCCACCGGCAATTACATAACAATTAAGGTCTCTTTTATCGACAAGCTCTGACACATAACTAAAAGGTGTTGATCCATCTGAGTCACCATATACCAGTAGAATATCTTTGGGGCTGACTTCACCCAACAAAGATCGAACATCTCTTCTGGCTATCTTGTCATAACTAGCCCTCAAAAAAGGTGTTCCCTCTCGATAGTACTTACTAAAAACAACCTGATAAAAAGACTTCAGTAAATCAAAATATTTCGAAGGAATAATATTTTTTCCCAAGCTGGCTGCATAAGATCTTGCTGTCTCCTGCCGCTTAAGAGCCGGGGCCACAAGTGCCAAAGGAATATCTGATTTGTATCTACACTTGTACTCAAGTGCCAGAGCTCCACCAAAAGAATATCCTATAATTGCCAATGGCTTAGTTCCTTGGTTTTCTAACCATTTAGCAAAGTAGTCAGCAAAGTCCTCCAAATCAAACGAGTCCGCTTCAGGCTCAGGAACACCACAAAAACCAGGAAGATTAAAGTATTTCAACACATATTTTTCCTCTAGCTTATCAATGAGTTCACGCCTTTCTTTCCAGGCCACATTTTCACTCCCAACTTCGTTTACTAAGTTCGAATTGTAGTTTTTTGTCCCCCAACCATGTATCAAAACAACTTCTTTATTCATTAGTTTTGTTTTCTTCGGACTCTGTGACTTCTTTTTCTAGTCCCAATGTAGCGTCATACTCCCCATTACATATTTGGTGAATTCTACAGGTTGTAACTATAACTGGATAATTAGGAGTACGAACTCTAGGATCTATCTGGTATCCAGATTCCACACATTGAAGGCACACCATAATTGGCACTGGCTCTCCTTCAACATGTAAAGAAAAATTATTTTCTTTAGTCATAGCTTTATTGTTTTTATATGTCACTGTATTTTACACCCATGGTCTATAATTTGTGCTTATGGGAGAAACAAGCACCATCGTTAAAGGAGGCTACAGGCTAGTTGGCGAAGTAACACCAATTCCCAACAAAAACTCTATCATTGCCGCCCTGCCAGCAGCCATGTTATCCGAGCAAGACATTTTGTACCAAAATCTCCCTCAAACCAAAGATGTAGAAAAAATTCTGGTTCTGATGGAATCTCTCGGAGCCACGATAAAAACTACTGGGGAAGACACCAAAACTATCAATTGCAAAAACCTCCATTCCTTCGAGGTTGATACTACAATCGGCGGCCAATTTCGTGGTTCTCTGATGTTTGTTGGTCCTTTACTTGCTAGATTTGGTCAAGCGATCATTCCCTTACCTGGTGGCTGTGAGTTGGGAATGAGATCAATCGAAGCCCATGTAGATGTGTTCCAGAAAGTTGGAGTCAGTATTGAGCGTCTTGGAGATAAAGTGCGCTTCATAGCTCCAAAGAAAATCGCTAGCCACTACCGTGTCTGGCAAATTGAAGCCAGTGTAACCGCAACCGAAAACTTCATTATGTATGCAGCTGGAACCGAATCCGAATTTGAACTAATCGACGCTGCTTCAGAACCACACGTAACCGACCTCCTTAATCTAATCTCTGGTATGGGGGCCAAAATTGAAGGTTCAGGTTCCAACAGATTAACTGTCACTGGCACAAAACACTTCCAAAAAACACAATTTAACCCCAGGCCAGATTTTATAGATATCACCGGAACAATCGTTGCTACCGCTATCACAAACGGGAAAGTAAGAATAAAAGGTGCCAATATCCCAGATATGATCGATGGGATAATCAACTGGTATCAAATGTTTAACATTGATATCAAAAAAGACGGTGCTGATCTCGTTGTCTCAGTAGGTAGTGGTGGTCTCGAAATTGATATTCACAAACAAGGCTTCCCCATGGCTGCCCCTAATTTGCCCAAACTGTATCCACGCCCCTGGCCCGGCTTCCCTGTCGATGCTATTCCACCTATTGCCGTATTAGCCTCAAAAAGCAGAGGTCGCTTACTGCTCATGAACTGGATGTATGAAAGTGGATTGGATTTCGTTAGAGAGTTGGATTCTTTAGGAGCCGACATACTAATTATGGACCCTCAACGAATTATTATTAACGGTCCAATCGATTTTAAAGGTGGTAAAGTAACCACTCCCGCAGTTATCCAGGCGTGCAAAGCAATTTTTCTAGCCGCTTTAGCAGACCCAGTCACCACAGAAATTTTCGGAGTTGATATCTTAAAAAGAAGGTATCCTGATATTTTTGAAGTCTACAAAAAACTTGGTGCCAACATCCAAATAAATCATTTTCCAGAACAAAACAACTCTAATATCTAACAAGGGATTATTTTTTATTCCTCTTTTTCCACCAGGCCACCACCAAAAAGATAATCAAAGCAATTGTCTTCATTTGCTCTCAAACTCCTTATCTCCTCTCATAGCTTTCTCCAGTAGCGATCTTAAAAAAACAGCTCTCGGAATTTTCCTTTTTTGGCTAACCCAGTCCAAGTATCTTCCTATCTCCGGAGAAATAAAGAAGTTAAACCTCACATCTACCTGCTGGCCAGAAGCGTTAATAGCGGCCAAAATCACATCGGTCATTGTTTCTCTTGTGTACTCATAAATAAATATCAACTCAGATCCCTCGCTTTTTAAAATATGAGGTTTTGAACCAGGCAGATGCAAAATAACCACCTGCTTATTATTTCTTATTGAATATTCAATCTCTTGGCCCACCCCAAAACTTGGAGTACTCGCTTCTATCACTACTAAGTCGGCTTGATTTTTTCTTTTGGCCATCAGCCTTTGAACTTCAAAAGCTTCTTTTGGAGACTGATTCTCTATATCATCCTTAGTTTTTTTTGTTTCCAAATGATCAGACAAAACACTGTGCCCCATGTTCTTCAGTGTTTTTATAATCAATTTGTAGTTTTCTTTTATCTCTTCTGAAACTCTTGATATTGGTGCCGAAAAATATATTTTCATTTTTTATATTACTTTTTAACTACAAAACATTCTTCGCATCTTGGCTCATAAGTAACATTGTCAGATGGACCCAGTAGGGCTGGAGTATCAATACCAGCTGGGATACCGTTTATTAACCGTTGACAGTAACGATCAGCTTTTCTTCCGCACATTTGGCACAAAGCAAAATGTTTAAACACCTTCTCAGCTCTAGATTTAAGCAGTGCAGAAAATACAAACTCGCCCCCCTGGCTAGTATAGTCCAAACCTATTCCAACAAATATCCCTCCCCTGTCAGTAAATTTCATTATTTCGGAAAGCAGATAACTTTGCAAATCAGCTGGCACAAATTGCACTTCATCCATCACCACCACATCATTATCATGAAATAAAACCTCAACATCATGTTTGTTTGCAAACGATATTGCAGGCATTTCTTCTCCAGTTCTCGAAAAAATTATTCCATCAGGCACATCCTCTCTATCGACCTTTGGTTGAGAGAATGCCCATCTACGCTTAGACCCACTCTCTATAATCCACTTATTAAGACCAATCGCCACAATCGACTTACCGCCTCTCTCTGGGCCAACCACCATATAAATAGCCCCTCTATCCAGTGGAGTTACCTCCACAATATCTTTCAATAAAGAAGTCGTCTCCTCCGCTTTTCGGCTCACAGCGTCATATATCCCAGCATCCATGCCGTTTTTATCTACAATCTTCAACACTTTTTTCTTATCCATCAACCTTATTTTACTATAGGAACACATATCTTACCACTTTTATGGAGCCAAATATTATAAGCTTGACATATGACCTGTAATACTGTATATTACCCCCATATGAGATCAATTTTGCCTATTATTTTGGTTATTCTTCTCCTCACCGGAGCTATCACTTATATTCTCTCCAAAAATAGCTTACCAAAGCCAATTACCAAACAGGAAGTTGTCTCCCCAAACGAGCTTGAGGTTGACTCATTTGTGACCCCTACACCCACCGCCACACCTACACTCAAAACCTTAGCTACACCAACCCCCACAACCACACCTACACCCAAAAAAGTCGAGGCTAATGTTGGTTCGAGTACCACTGTTCCTACCGTTACTCTTAAAGACAAAAAAGGTGAAGATGTCGAGCCTACGACCAAAGGCGGTGTTAAAGACGAAGACATAAAAATAGTCGACAAGTCCAAACGCCTGCCACTCCGTAGCACTACCGTGCGAAGGGTGGTTTGTACCCCAGTCTACGGAGCAGCCAATACCTGTGTCGAGCACGAAGTTGTCGACACTGCTGGTGAAGACATTCTATTCTTTAACCTCGCCGGTCTCTCTTATTTAGCTGGTCTTGGAGCCTACATCAAAGCCAAAAAAGCTTAAAAATAGCTTCAAGAGAATTTCTCTTGAGCCTACCGCCTGAGCAAGGCTAGTATAATTGCTCAGACTGTAGCACTCAAAAAGAGGCTACGTTCATTGAAAATTGAAACGGAAACCTAAACCCTAGAAATAGGGAAACTTTTTGAAAAGGAGCTACACTCATGAGCATGAAACTTCGTAATTTTCTCATTTGGACGGCCGTAATCATAACCTTCCTCTGCGGAAGTGTTGTTGTAATCGGTGTCGGTGCCTACATCTTCGGCGAAAACGGCATGAGGGCCAACCTCGATCAGCCCGAGTCACCGAACCCGATCGCCATCTTCCAAGGCAACAAGGAAGAAGGGGCTGTCAACAGCCAAGGCAACGATTCCGAAAACGGTGAACAAGCTGAAGAAGCCGAAACACCTGAGTCTGGCCTCGCCCCAACCAACCTTCCCGAAGATCACTTCGTCACCAAGGGCGTGCCCGGCTGTGTCGAAGTCAACCCCGACAGTTGGAAGAAAGAATTTGGCAAAGACGGCGTTTATGTCGTCAACCCCAGAGATAATTTCTTCACCAAGGGCCACACCTACTGGGTGGAAGGTGTCATCACTGGCACCGATCCCATTCACTCGGTGTTCGAACTCACCAAGAAGGTGACGCTCGACCAGGCGAATATCTGGGACTGCGGCCTCCGCGCCGAAGCCTCTGATGAGGAACTTCACACCCTGGCTTTTGAGTTTGTCGACAAAAAGTATGTCGACCAGACTATCCAGAACCTGTCCAAGCCTTACCACGTAGTCACCCCCTTCGGGACTTATGACTACGAAGACGGTGAAAAACCCGCCTGGGCGCCGACGGTTCCTGACACCCTTTCCCCCACCTGCCCTTACAAAGTGCCCACCTTGTCCATCCCTGCTGGTGTTCAAACCGAGAATGGCTATGTTGGCGCCCCTGGCAAGGCTGGCTGTGACTTTGTGGTTGTCAGCCCGGACGGCAAAAGCGCCAAGCGCTACCACGGCGCCATTGACTCATTCCCGTACTTTAATGGGTCAGTGTTCTATCTGTTCGACCCGTCACTCAGCAACTTCGCTGTGTCCGACGGTATCCCGTCCCATCCAGAAGTCACAAACTCCTGGAAATAACCCCGTTTCATTTTCAATTCACCCCTGGCACGCAAGTGTCCAGGGGTTTTTTTTGCTAAACTTATCTCAATGATCTCAGATCTACTAGTAATTTCTACCTACCCTTCAAAAAACACCATTCACACCGGCGGAGGTTTAGCTATATATACCAAAAACACCCTATTAGCCATCAAAAAAGCAGACTCCAAAATAAAAATTACCGTTCTGGCTAATATTATTGACAAAAAAGAAGACTACCTCGAAAAGGGAATTCATATTATTCGCTGTTGGGATAGAAAAACTTTCAAGCTTTATCCAATACTTTTCTCACACATTTTTAAATCAAAAACAAAAAACATTCTCCTAGGGTTCGAGTTTGCTGCCTACGGAGATTTACTTACCACTAGTATC
>CAZQDQ010000007.1:0-18154 GCA_964592455.1 uncultured Pseudomonadales bacterium | reverse complement strand
CTACAACAGGCCTTTTTTAATTTACTATTGATTTTAGTAATGCAGATATAAATCTAAAAGGAAGTCCTCTAAAAATATACGATGTGACAAATTCCATCGTGACAGAAAACACTATTGAATCTCTTATTTCAAATCTAAACTTTTACAACCAAGATCAAGTTAAAGAAACTGTTGAAGGCGATTATTTGTGGATAAACAACAATGGAAGCTTGTTTATTTCAACAAACCAAAAACAAATTGTATATACAACCAAAAATAAGCTTCAAAATATTCCAAATATTATTCTCTCTAGAGAAGAGATCACTAATACTGCATTCAATTTTGTCAACATCTTATTTGGTAATAAAACAGCTCTAACTTTAAATAAAAATCCAAATATCGATTTTTTATACAAAGAAACAAATACACCAGAAGAAGAACCATTACAAGCTGAATATGCAAAAGCTAATTTAATAACAATAAGTTTTAACCAAATATTAGAAGAATTACCGGTAGTAACTGATTCGCCAAATACACAAATTATTAGAATTACTATAGATAAGAACAAAAAACTTATTGACTTAAGAGTTTATGGGGGGTATTTAAATATTAAAGAAATCAAAAGTGTTAGTATTCCTAGTTTAGATAATATAGACACAAAAAAATTGCGCAGAATAACTTATGCTAAAGATATTTCTTCAGAAAAAGCACTCTCAACCACTTCAAATTTGTCAATTACAGCAGAAAACGTTTCCCTCGCTTATTACTACCAAAATAACGATTTTCTAACCCCAGTAATTCTTATCAAAGGGAAGGTTAAAACTAACAACTTAACAGAGCCAGCTACTTTTATATATCCGTTAGACACTAACCCTGAGTCCTTATAGGCATTACCACCTGCAACCACTTGTCGTCCTTACTATCTCTAAAAACACTTGGTTTAAGTTCTCCTTCTGTCTCCCACTCCACAAAATCACTCTCAATCACTGGTAAAAAATCCAGTAAATATTTAGCATTAAAGGCTACATTGATTTTTTCTCCCTCGATTTCGCCCTCAACTTCAGTCACGTTACTACCCACCTGACTGTTCTCTGCACTTACAAAAAGTTTATCTTCAACCTTAACCCTAATGACGTTGGCGTTATCCCTAGCAAACAAACTGGCTCTTTTAACAGCTGAAACCAAATGTTGTCTTTCTAAAGATATTTTTGTTGTATAAGTATTTGGAATTATTTGCTGATAAGGAGGAAATTCTCCATCCAAGATTCGGCTACTCATTTCCATGCCAGTAAAAATAAAAATCACTTGTTTTGATTGCTTATCTATTTCAATCCTAAAACTATCCGCCGATAGTTCTGAAATTACCTTCTGCAGCTCACCTAATGACCTAGAAGGGATTACCACTCTTTCATCTAGCGTCTCATCTGATTTCAAATCCATTGTATTAACAGCTAACCTAAAACCGTCTGTAGCTACAAAAACAATTTCCCTCTTTTTAATCTGAAATAAAATACCTGTCAAAATAGGTCTAGTATCGTCCTTTGCTGAAGACATTATAACTTTATCAACTTTCTTTTTAAATTCCAAAGAATTGATTGTAATACCTTTTGTGGTTGCTGTTGGAACTACAGGGTATTCATCAGCAGATTGACAAACTATCTCCGTATCAACTCCGCTCGCTAATATTTTCATTTTTAAATCAGTTACTTCAATACTTACCCTTCCCTCCTCCAATGTTGAAACCAAGTCATAAAAAAGTTTTGCAGGAACGACAACTTCACCCTCGATCTTTACAGAAGCTTCTATCTCCATCCAAAAACTAATTTCCAAATCAGTCGCTGTTAAGCTGACAATATTGTTTTTAACTCTAACTAACAAGCCAGACAAAATAGGTAAATGTGGTTTGTTACTTACCCCTTTAAAAACTACTGTTAATGCTTTTTTTAGCTCTGCTGATGTTACTTCGAATTTCATTTGATCTATTCTAACACTCCTAATTTAATTTAATATATATAAAATTTAGTAGTTGTATTAGTAGTGTATGTGGATATGTTTATATCGCACCTGAAATATGCCTAAAAATAATGTTGTTAACTAATTTTATTCTGATTTATCAGCACCTTTCATTGTTTAAAACAAATTTTAAACTTAACTAAATTTGAATAAGTCATTAATCTTGTTTATTATTTCCTGAATAACTTTAGTTTCTTATCCACTAAAGTTTAAAAAAGATAATATTTCTCCACTTTCTTTCTACTTATCCACACCCTGTTAATAACTTGTTGATAACTATGTGTACAATGCTTGCTTAATAGCCATGACTTTTCTTCTTGTCTCTATATTGTTCTCCTTTAGTTCGTTTTCTATTTTTTCTACAGCATGCATAACAGTGGTATGATCTCTACCTCCCATTAATTCTCCCACTTTAGAGTGTTGTATTCCTAGCATATCTCTTAATAAATACATAGCAATATGTCTGGCTGCTACTAAGTCTGCCTTTCTGCTAGATCCGAGTAATTCTTTGTTTTTAAAATCAAAATACTTTGCCACTGTTGATATTAATTTTATTGGTCTTACCTTTATATCTTTTACTGTCTCAGCGGGCAGCCCCATTGTTTCTTGTACAATTTCTTTAGTCAATATACCTCCCTTTATTTCAGCTAAAGTAACAAGCCTCATAAAAGTCCCCTCTAGTTCTCTACTGTTTGTTTCATAAGTTTTTGCAATTAACTCATATGCACCATCATCAACCTGGGCTTTAGTTTCCTCTGCTCTTTGTTTTAAAATAGCCAAGCGCATTTCAAAATCTGGCAAGCCAATATCCACCATCATACCTCCTAAAAAACGGCTTTTTAGTCTATCTTCTAATCCTTGTATCTCCTGTGGCTTTCTATCACTAGTCATTATTATTTGCGCTTGTTTATTAGTTAACTCATTAAACGTGTGGAAAAATTCCTCTTGAGTTTGCTCCTTTCCTCCAAAAAATTGAACATCATCAATAAGTAAAGCTCCCACGTGTCTATACTTCTTTTTAAAAGCATCTGTCATTTTTGAGCGAAAAGAAGCTACTAAATCATTCGTAAATTGTTCACTAGTAACACATACAACTTTTCCTATCCCCTTCTTAACTAGTTCATGTCCGACTGCATGCATTAAGTGAGTTTTCCCTACTCCAACACCTCCATATATAAACAAAGGATTGTGACGACTTCCTGGATAGTCGACTACAGACTTTGCTGCTGCAAAAGCTAGTCTATTAGATCCCCCAACCATATAAGAATCAAATGTATAGCGAAGGTTGAGGTTTGCGGTGGTGCTATCATTTTTTTCTGACTCTTTAAAAAGTTCTAGTTTTGGAGAATCAACTGTGGTGCCACTAGTCTTCTCCTTCTTCACTGCTAATTTCGTCACTACCACAAAAGCCACATCACACTTCTTCTGTGTCACTTTTTCTGCTGCCTGTTTAATACTAAGGTAGAATTTCTCCTCAATTGTTTTTGTGTGATACGCTGTCGGTGTAGCAATCTCTATAATAATTCTGGACTCGTTTATATCTGCAATAGAATTAATAAAGCATGGCTTAATCCATGCATTTAGGCTAGCGGTAGAAAGTAGTCCGCCAAGCTCTCCACAAATAGATATCCAAAGTGAATCACTGTCCATATTTAAGTTCCATTCTGGTTAGTTTTCCACAATTTTACAACCCCCAATTTTCCCGAAAAACACAACCTCCCCTATCATCGCACTATTCTGGTATTTCTAAAAATAAAATGACAATATTTTGATTTTATAAATTTTGTCCTTTTATGAGGTATAATCAAAGCCATGACAAAACGCGTTTATCAACCAAAAAGTATCAAAAGAATTAGAAAACATGGCTTCAGAGCCAAAATGGCCACTTCTTCTGGAAAGAATGTTTTAAAACGTCGCAGATCTAAAGGTAGAACAAAACTCGCCCTAGTTTAAAATGGCTCTTCCCAAGAATAATCGTCTTTCTTTACGAACAAGTAAGGATCTTTTTTTGAACAGTAAAAAATACCACTCCACCCAGTTTTCCCTTACGTTTGTATCATTGCGAGGAGTCCTTGATAACAATCAGGACGACGTGGCAATCCAAAAAACTCAATATCCTCAATTTGCTATTATCGTCTCCAAAAAAACAGCTCGTAAAGCACATGACCGTCATAAAATCAGGCGCCTTACTTCAGCCATTATCTATCGGCTTTTGGACCAATTCAATCCTGGATATTATTTAATCTTTCCCAAAAATACCGTTCTCACCACCCCCTTCTCTGACCTTGTCACCGATCTCACAACTATTTCTCGGTCATTGCGACTTGCCCGTCCGGCAGGCGGGGCGAAGCGCTGCAATCTAGAAAAATGATCCATATCTATCAAAAGTACATTTCTCCTGTATTTCACACTCTAGTTAGGAGTCTTTTTGGTCCTTATCAAGGCTGTCGCTTTTCCCCAACTTGTTCTGAATATGCAAAGCAAGCCTACAAAAAGTACAACCCATTAAAAGCCACTTTTCTCTCCGTCTCTAGACTGGTACGTTGTAATCCTCTTTTTAAAGGAGGTATAGATATACTGCCTTAGGTGATAAAATCAAAAACATATGCTCGAGCCCCTAAACTATACAATTTATCAGCTTTTAAGTTTCTTTTATCTTCTTGTGGGCGGTAATCTAGGTTTGTCTATTATCCTAGTAACGATTGTAATTAAAGTTCTTCTCCTACCCTTAGTTATTCCTTCTATTAAGTCAGCCAAAGCAATTCAAAATCTAAAACCTGAACTAGATGCTCTCAAAAATAAGCATACAGATAAAAAAGAACTTCAGGAAGCTCAAATGAAACTCTACAAAGAAAAAGGTATTAATCCTCTTTCTGGATGTCTTCCTCAAATAATTCAAATTTTGATCTTAATTTCTCTTTATAACGTTTTTATGAGTTTTTTAAAGCAACCTTCTATAGCCGGGGTAACCATGAATCCTTATTTTCTTTATTTAGACCTAACCAAACCAGACAAAACATATATTATGCCCATTCTTTCTGGTTTAACTCAATTTGTTTTTTCTCTTATGATGCAAAGTGGAGTCGAGTCCCACGTCCACAATCCTAAGTCGGCAACTGAAAAAAAGAAGGAAGAAGATAACTTAGAAATGGCTCAAGCCATGCAACAACAAATGCTATATATGATGCCCATAATGACTACTGTTGTAAGTATTAATTTTCAATCAGGTTTGGTTCTTTATTGGGTTTTCTCTACTATTTTTTCCATTATTCAACAATATTATTTTTCTGGCCTCGGTGGATTAGCCAAGATAAAAAATCTTTTGCCTATTAAGTTTAAATAAAAAAAATGGATAAACAAAAAGTTGCCGAAATTATTAGTAATATTCTTTCTCAGCTGAACTTAGATGAGAGTCAGTATAAAATAGATACAGCGGAAGAAAATGTCAATATTACCCTGAATTTACCAGGTGAATCTGCGGGCGTTTTTGTTGGTAGACATGGTGAATCCTTGTCTTCTCTAAGGATGGTTTTTTCACTAATTCTTTTTCAAAGATTTGGTGTCTGGCCAAAAATTCACTTAAACGTCAACGACTATCAAGAAAGAAGGGAAGAAGCTTTAAAAGAAATAGCTGATTCAGCAGTAGAAAAAGCAGTCTCTCTTAAAAAAGAAATTATTCTTCCTAATCTTAGTTCTTTCGAACGCCGAATTATTCATATGTATCTTTCTGAACGGAAAGACATAAAAACTGAGTCTCGCGGCGTCCCCCCACTAAGGCAAATGGTCGTAATCCCTGTTTAAGGGTACTAGAATATATCTGTGGCAAGTGATATTCTCTTTAAACTCGTTGTGCTGGCACTACCTACACAACTAGGCTTACATTTTTGGCCAGAGTTCTCTCGTGTTCTAGGGTTAAAAATAGATTATCTCTCCCCTACTGTTTACTTATCACACTTGCTAATTATTTCTCTGCTCTTGTTAAACTTGAAGAAAGTCACGCAACTAGTAAAGGAACATATATCCTTTACAAAAATTCTATTTACTTTGTTTGTCGTCAATTCTCTCACCTCTCTTAACTTGTACCTCACAGCTCTTAAGTGGACAGAGATTCTTATCTACTACTTATTTTTCTTATACATAAAAAGCAATCGAAATCTACTTGCAAGAAACTTAAAATACTTCTACTTCACTTTACTGGTAGTGTTCCTTATACAAGTGGCACAATTTGTAAATCAAAATTCTTTAGGCGGAGTTCTTTACTGGGTGGGTGAAAGAAATTTTACCCAAACCACCTCATCTATCCCCAAGTACCAAATTTTAGGGAGAGAGTTTATCCGTGTGCCAAGCACTTTCTCTCACGCCAACTCGCTGGGGGGTTACATGCTTCTATCCTTAGTCGCGCTTAAATTCCTAAAAAGCCCTAAACTACCAAAAATAATAAGTCTTTTCTCAATTTTGTTGTCCGGATCAAAGAATGCCATCATCTTCCTTAGTCTTTACTTATCCAAAAAACTTCCTATTAAAAAAGTCATTCTCGCTTGTACCCTAATTAGTTTTGTTTTAGTTATTTTTTCACCTCTAGGTTCCGGCTTTGGCTACACAATTAATTCCAGGTTGATTGGAATAAGTTCATCTCTAAAACTTATTAGTAAACACCTTCTCTTCGGCACAGGGCTAGGTGCGTATATAACTGGACTAGGAGATCAGCTGCAAGGATCACAAATAATCTACGAAAATCTTCAACCTGTCCACAACATCTATTTTCTGCTAGTTTCGGAAATTGGTCTGGTTGGTCTACTTTTTCTGTACTGCCTCTCTAAACAAATAACAATTAGTGGACGTCAATCACTTATTTTGGCAGCGGTTCTTCTAACGGGGATGTTCGACCACTACTGGCTTACACTAATCCAAAATAAGATCCTTCTTACTATCCTTCTTGCTAGCTTTCCCTTAGAATATGAAACATGAATATCTACGAAAACATTACTATTAACACTGATGGTGGATCCAGAGGAAATCCTGGCCCCTCTGCCATTGGAGTCTACATAAGTTCCAAAGAAGAAAAGGTCGCAGAGTTTTCCGAATACATTGGTACAACAACAAACAATGTCGCAGAATACACTGCCGTAATCAAAGCTCTGGAATATCTTCTTGCTAAAAATATTCGATCTTATCAAATTAACTTTATATTAGATTCGGAACTAATTGTTAAACAAATTAATGGACAGTACAAAATAAAACAACCTCATCTTCAACAGCTAAATTTACAGGTGAAAAATCTTCTCTCTAATCTTAAAAGTAACTCTCAAACTGAACAAATAACTTTCAACCACGTTCTTCGTGAAAAAAACAAAGAAGCTGACTACCTCGTAAATTTTTGTCTCGACTCCCAAAACTAAACTCCCGTTATCCCCACATCTGACATCTGAGATCTGTCAACTGAGATCCTAAATATGTGGATAAGTATATTTAGAATTGAACTTAAGTTTTCATGTGTGAAGGGTTATAACAAAGTTTATTCTTTCTTGAGCCTAAAAAAACACATACCTAAGTTAAAAAATGTAAATAAATATTGTAATAACGAACAATCAAAAAAGTTATAAATTATTTCCTTTATACTAAATAGAGATGTTTAATCAAAAAAAGACATCAATATACTTGTGGACTAACAATAGCCTCTTAGAGGACATCTATTTTTCGTGTCAAACTGAAACTATTGAATTTAAAAAATATTCTAAACTTAGCTCAAAACATTACCTACTTATTCACCTAGACTTAGATTCTGATCTTTCCTATCTAACCTCAAATCTTTATCCTCTATTGTCATCCGCCGCCGATAAAGAGACAAAAATATTAGTCTGTCTATCTCTTTCTACAAGTAGTCAAACTCCTCTTCTAGAAAAATATCTAGGCATACTAAACTCGCTTTACGAAAAAAATATAAATCTTCGAACCTTAACTATTTATGATTTATATACCTTAAATTCGAATTATGCCGCTACTTCATTTGACTCATACATCTCAAAAATTTTGTCTGAAAAAAATATAAATATTAGCAAAAAAAATGATAAAACCTTCTATCCAATTTCTTTAAATCAATGCTTGGCTGTCTACGAGAAACTTTTTTTTCTAAACAGTACTCAATTCAAAAACTATCATTTAGCAGGGATACCCATTAAAGACTCTGATCTAGCTTATTATTTAAACAGGCTTTATCAGGAAAAAAATAGCAGTGAAATAGATATAAATCTGTCCAGTGAAAGTTATACAACAGTTGTACCTTACCAAAAAGTATTTGAAACACAAGCAGAAATAAATATAAAAATTGAAGATCTCTTCTTTGATAATTTAAAAAAGTATTTTAACAATCAAAGTGTTGACGTCGAGTTAGAAAAAACAATTAAAACAAAAAATACTCTTCTGGGATCAATCTTAGCAGTTCTTAAGAAAAAAAACTTTAAAAAAAAGTTAGAAGAAAAAGGTGATTTGCACATCTGGGCTTTAAAAAAAATAGAGCTTTTTGTTTTAAAAATAATCTTAATAGTTACCTTTATATTTAGTGTTTCTTCCATGTTGTTTATCGGCGGATCATATTATGCCCTAAAATCAATTGAATCATCCTCTTTTTATCTCAAAAAAGGGGATTTACAAAAAACCGCTTCTAACTATCAAAAGGCCAGAATATCAATGGCTGTAGTTAATACAAATTTGCAGGTCATTTCTCCTGTTCTTAACCTTCTTGCCAAAAATGTGGACTTAAAAAGTCACAATATTGTAAGTTTTTTAGATTTTTCCTTGTCGACTTTTGATGGTTTAGTCCAATCCTATGTCCTTCTAGAAAAAATCTACAACTCTTTAAACTCACCTCACAACATGGATTACAATACTACTTTTTTAGCAGTAAAATCAAACCTTCAACAGGTATACGAATCACTTAATCAAATAGAAATTCTTCTGACCGCCTTAGATTTACCAAAACCAGTTCTTGAAACCATACAAAAAAACTCTGAATTTGAAAATCTAAAAAAAATTAAAGAAAATATTTGGGAACTCAATAAAATTATCGATGTTGCAGCACCTCTACTTGGCTCTGAAAAAAATACCAATATCTATATCTTAGTTCAAAATTACAACCAGTTAAGACCAACTGGTGGGGTAATAGAACTTGTTTATCAATTAAGTATAGAAAAAGGAAAAGTTATCTTCATAAAATCCTTTGTTCCTCAAGAAATAGATGCTTTGTCTGATCTAATAATCAACTCTCCTCCTTTGATTGAGAAATTAACAGGGGATAGCCTTTGGAAATTAAAGGATATGAACTATAATCCAGATTTTAGTCAAACATCAACAAACATCAACTGGTATCTTGAAAACAAACTAAAAACAAAAGCAGATTTTATAATAGGTTTGAATTTAAAGGTTTTGGAAACATTTTTAAGTAGTAAAAATATAAAACCTCTTTTAAATTCAGATATAACTTATGAACAATTCATTGCCGACACCCAAGCTGGAAATCTAGCAAATCAAGTTAAGACTCTCACCGATAATGTTTTAAACAAAATCCTAAACCATGAAATTCCTCTTGTAGATCTTATTCAAGTCATTGCAGACAATAAAAATAATTTTAATCTTTGGTCATCAGACCCGAAACTACAGTCTCAAATGCAAAACCTAAACCTTGCCAAAGTTATGAATCAAAAAGAGTGTTTACCTGCAATATCAACATCCAGAAAATGTATACCTCAGACCATCCATTTAAATCTTTCTAACTTTTCGAATATTCCCTTAAACGGATATTTAGACAGAGAGGTAAACATTGTCAGTACTCCTCAAGTTCTGACCGTTGACCATGAAATTGTCCTAAAAAGTAAATATCAAAAATCTACTCCACTAATAAATCGAAATTTAACTGAGGTTGTACAACTTTACGTTTCCAAAGGCTCAGTTCTTAATAGTATTGAATTAAACAACGAAAGTATTGATTTGAAAGAAGTTATTACTCAAACAGAAAAGGACCTTATTAGGTTCCAATTTACAATATCTACTCCCCTTAATAAAGAATACGTTTTATCTATTAAATATTCTAATCAACTTCAAGAAAGAACGGTTCTTCCTATAGCTTACTCTTATAACATTATCCCTCAAGTAGGTCTTGAATATAAAAAACAGGCACTAGAATTCAATATACCTGACTCATCGAGAGTCTCGGCAATTACTAGCAAAGTAGAAAGTTTTCCAAACAAAATAGTAGTTAATTTAAAAGATAAAGATCATTTTGGCTACAATCTTGTAGGTAGGTGAATTTGAAAAAAGCATCTATATAAGCTATGATACCAGCATGACTAAATATGTATTGAAAGCTCAAAAAAGGGAAATCCTTGGAAGTAAAGTAAAAAAACTTAGAAAAAATGGGCAAACTCCATCTGTTGTTTTTGGTAAGTCTGTAGACAGCCTTCCAATAACTGTTAATACTGTTGATTTCCTTAAGGTTTTCAAGCAGGCAGGGGAAACAAGCCTGATATGGCTAAAGGTTGATGGTGAAACCAAAGAAAGACCAACCTTGATTAAGTCTATTGATTTCAGTCCCATAAAAAACGATGTTTTGACTGTAGATTTTCACCAGGTCAATTTAAAAGAAAAAGTTACCGCCTTTGTACCGCTTGAAATAAGCGGCGAGCCAGAACTCATTCATTCTGGACAAGCTATTCTAAGCCAAAACCTTCACGAAATTGAAGTTGAGTGTTTACCAACAGACATTCCGGAAAAGTTTGAAGTAGATGCCAGTCTTCTAAAAGAAATAGGTGACAACTTAAAGGTCTCCGATCTAAAAACCTCTTCAGATGTTGAAATAAAAACAGATGTTGACAGTATCATTGTTTCACTCTCTGAACCTCAAAAAGAGGAAGAACCATTAGTTACTGAAGTTGCCGAAACTGAAGTTATTGGCGAAGAAAACAAATCAGAAGAAGAACCTAAGTCCGAAGAAACTCCCAAAGCCGAATAATTCTTCAAAAGGCTCCCTTGTCAAGGGGAGCTGTCCGTTAGGACTGAGGGGTTTTTGCCTGGCCTGCGAAGCTTTATGCGAAGTGGGGCCACTTTTGGTCTATTAGAAAACCTTCGTCAGGAAAAACCTCCTGCCACACCGCTTCCGTCACAAAAGGCACAAACGGGTGGAGGAGTATCAAGAAAGTTCTTAATCCGTTTAATAACACTTGCTTGGAAACTTCTCCATTTTTGTTTGCCTCAATTTGCTCGTCACAAAACCAGTGCCAAAATTCGTTATACACTTTCTCCGCCGCCAACCCAACCCGATTTTCATTCAGCATCCTCGTCACATCACTCACAACTTCTCCCATCTTTTTCTCAAACTCTTCATCTTTTGAGTTTTTGATTTTTTGGCTTCTTGATTTTTTGAGCTCGCTTGAATAGCGGGCGCTGTTCCAAATCTTATTAGCAAAGTTTCTCATTCCTCTTACTTTGCTCTCACCAGTAGCCGAGTCTACCCCAGGGGCAGTGCTCATCACTAACGCCATTCTTAGTGCATCAGTTCCGTATTTCTCCGACAACTCTAGAGGATTGATAGTATTGCCTTTGCTCTTACTCATTTTCTGCCCCTTCTCGTCGCGCACTAACCCATGCAAATAAACGGTTTTAAAAGGCACTTTACCAGTCATCTCAATCCCAAGCATCAACATCCTCATTACCCAGAAGGGGAGAATATCGTATGCTGTCTCCATCACGCTTGTTGGGTAATACTTGTCAAAGTCACCTTCCTTGGCAGTTTTAAGGGTCACAAAAGGCCACTGACCAGAACTAAACCAGGTATCAAATGTATCCGTCTCTTGTACCCATCCCTCTCCCGGACTCTCCCTTTGAATTAAATATTCGCGGACCTGCCCGCCTGACTGCAAAGCTGTCGGCGGGTACCAAATCGGCATCCGAATTCCCCACACAATCTGTCTACTTACGTTCCAGTCGCGCAAGTTAGTTAGCCAGTGGCGCAAAATTTTGTCGTGCCCAGAGCCAATTACTTCAAAGTCTCCCTTGTCCATGGCCTCAATCACTTTGTCTGCCATGCCACGCACTTTTATAAAAAACTGAGATTTTGGCATCGGTTCAATTATTCTGTGGCATCTATAACAAGTTCCTACATTGTGTGTAATATCTTTAACCTCAATCAGTTTTTCTCCCAGATCTTTTATTACTTCCTCTCTTGCCATTGTTACTGACAACCCTTCATACTTACCTGCGTTTTGGTTCATTTTGCCGTTCTCTCCAATTACTGTATGTTTGCTACAAATCTCAACCAAGTCCATACCAGCTCTCTCTGCTATTTCCCAGTCAGCTTTGTCGTGAGAGGGGGTTACTTTTACTGCCCCAGTCCCAAAATCCATCTCCACTTTTTCATCAGCAATTACCTTAATTTTTCTACATGTAAGAGGCAAATCAATCTCTAGGCCGACTAATTTTGCATAACGACTATCATTTGGGTTTACTGCCACTGCCACATCTCCAAGAAGGGTTTCTGGACGTGTTGTGGCTACTTTAACCCCGCTTCCATAATCAATTGTGTATATTTTGTCAGTCTTCTCTTCGTACTCCACCTCAAGCTCAGAATAAGCCGTTCCGCACTTGGTACAAAAGTTTACCAAACGCTCTGCTTTGTAAACTAAACCCCGCTTATTTAACTCAGTAAAAGTTTCCAAAACCAAATCAACAATATCTTCATCTAGTGTAAACTTTTGTCGGCTCCAATCTGCGCTGGCGCCCAGTTTCTTCATCTGGTCAACTGCCACATCCGAGTTCTTCTGCACATAATCCCAAATTAGTTGATAAAGGGTATCGCGGTCATAATCAAACCTACTTTTACCTTCCTTCGCGAGTTTCTTCTCAAAAACAAACTGAGTTTCTATACCAGCATGATCAGTTCCTGGTAACCAAAGAGTCGCCTCACCTAACATTCTGTGATATCGAATTAAAATGTCTTCCACTGTTACAAACATCGCATGTCCTACGTGCAGTGGATCGTTCGCATTTGGTGGAGGCATAATAATGGTAAAAGTTCTGTATTTCTCTTTTAAATCTTTTCCTGCCAGGGGAGTAAAGACACCAGATTCCTCCCATTTTTGGTAAATCTCACCTTCGTATTTTTTGTGATCGTAATTTTTGTCCATATTTTTGTCATTGCGAGTTTCGTACTCGAACCGTGGCAATCCATGCCATAATACTAAAAAGCCCCCCAACAATATCTAATTAATTATAGATATCATCAGGGGCCCTTCAGGTTTTCAGGCGGCTTACCTCTCCATATCTAAATGGACGGTCTGCCGGTCCGTAGCCTAGACGAAGGACGGTACCACCCTTCATTATTCTCATTGTTGGGGTTCTACTTTCCTTTTTGATTTCTTCCCCAGGCTCCAGAGTGACTAGCTCTTTCACAGCTCTAACAATATTTTACACTACCTCCATACCGGGATCTGGAGACTCATCTAAACTCACCTCCACTGGTCTTAAAATTGCCGCCGCTCCTATCATAGCTGCGTTATCTCCACAGTATTTAAGCTCTGGCACAAAAAACTTAATATTGTATTCTTTCTCAAGGGATTTTAAAGCTTCCCGAATTTTACTATTAGCCGCCACTCCGCCACCTAGAAGTAAAGATTTCGACTGGTATTTTTCAATCGCCAGTCTTGTTTTTGCTACCAAAACTTCTGTTACCGCCTCGCTAAAATCCCTAATATAAACATCTTTCTTAATCTGAGATCTGTCATCTGACATCTGAGATCTAACTCTCGCCACTGCCGCCTTTAGTCCTGAAAAACTCATATCTAAAGTTTTTTCATGAATTAATGGTCTTGGCAGTCTGCTTGTTTTTTCTAATTTAAAATAATCATCATCACTAACTTCCCTAGTAATTTTATCTATCATCGGGCCAGCCGGGTAGGGTAGATCAAAAATTCTTCCCGCTTTATCAAAAGCTTCTCCAACGGCATCATCTCTTGTTCCTCCAATCCATTCCCAATTTAACAGGTCTTTCATATAAAAAAAATCAGTGTGGCCACCACTAGCTACCAACCCCACCGCCGGCAACTGGGGTAAGGTGTCACATGTCACAGTGTCACTCTCGCAAATAAAATTTGCGAGAAGGTGTGCACTAATATGGTTTACCTTTAGTAGTGGTTTATTCCACACCCAAGCTAGTGTTTTTGCGGTCTCTACCCCGATTAGTAAACTACCCATCAGTCCTGGACCATAGGCCACAGCAACAGCGTCGATATTTTTGATCTCTTCTTCGCTAATTGCTTCTTTGGCAACTGGAATAATCGCTTTAACCTGCTCTCTAGCCGCAACTTCGGGGATTATGCCTCCATATTTCTCATACATTGTCACAGAACTAGCCACCACAGAAGACAAAACCTTTACTCCACCGTTAAAGGACTCTACTAAACTAGCCGCTGTCTCGTCACAAGTACTTTCTATTGCCAAAACTTTCATGAACATATTTTAATCTGAAATCTGAGATCTGACATCGAAGATTTATTCTTTTGTTCCCACCAAATACACCGCCCTCCAAGGCTGATAGTTACTCACAAATTTACGCTCAAACAAGACTTCACCTCCACGCTCTACTTTGTAATCAAAATTTACCTTAGCTCCAGTCGCTGCCCAGTCGATTTGTTTTGTGACGCCTTTAGGTAGTGTTGGGTCGTCAACATATGCAGTGGCAGGAGCAGGAGATTGAGAGGTGATAACAGGTTTTGTTATCACAGCCTTTCTCCCGTCGTGAGTACCATATATTTCCACCCTCATTGTTAAATTCTTAGTGTCTACCTTAGTTTGAATCAAAATGTGATGACCGGTGTCATTTAAAAACTTAAGGTCGGTGGTGGGAGAGAAAATAGTTGCGTCTATTCCTGGAGGGCTATCTTGCTCATAATACCCAACTCTATAGGCATGGGCTTTTCTCTCTGTTATAGGAAAACCAAAATTAAGGGCAGCTCTAAAAACTGTTGTCGACACTTGACAAACTCCACCACCATCTCCTAACACTGTTTTTCCTTGACTAATCACATAAGCTGTCTGATATCCTGTCTGCCTGCTAATTTCTCCTACTACTTTATTAAAAGAAAATTCCTCACCAGGGGGGACAATAACTCCGTTGATTCTTGAAGCTGCTAAATTAACATTAAAAACCCTACCAGGAATGGAATGATCAAAACTAGACTTTCCTACTCCTATTAATTCTTTAATTCCGAAGTTATTAATGTCTCCGGCCTTAATTTTTGGTTCTTCGTTTATTACGGCTATCTCAACACTATCCTTTTTTTCTTTTATGGCTTCTTCTATTTGTGATGCTAGTTTAGGTTTATCAACGAGTACTCCAACCACCTCCGGCTTAAACTCCTTAACTCTGCCATCAACAAACTCAAAAACAGCGTCTTTTGGTTCAGTTTCGATTCTTTCTGCAACCTCTTCAATTAACGAAGATAATTGCAGTTGATTAAGATAGTCGCCATTAAGCCCAAGCAATAAAGAAATATCTTTTTCTTCTAGGTTTCTATTGTATTCTTTATATTTTAGTAGTATTTTTCTGTCTCCCCAGTTATTTAAAAGGTCTATTGCCATATTTGCTTTTTCAGTGTCGACTTTTGTGCTTATTTTTTCAACTGACAAGTTCACGGGGTTTGGTTTGACACTAGCTAGTTCCCTCGTGACATTTTCTACAAAATCCTTTTTGTTAAGGGACAAACCATCTGTCCCTTCAACCAACGTATATTTATTTGCTACTTTTTTAAGTATTGGCCAAACAGGATCTGTATCAACTTTTCCTGCCAACGTTTCTGCTATGTCGTCCATACTTCCTCCCTCAATTGTCACTGGAACCTTAAGATTGACCGGTGAAAAAAACAAAGAAATTTTAGTTTTTGTATCCAAAAACAAATTTCCACTTCTTCCTACAGAATAGGCCTGATCAGTTGCCCATCGGTAATCTCTAATAATTTGGGGAATCTCTACAGTGCCTATCTCTTCTCCTTCATATACAACTTTAAGGTTATTACTTGTATCACTAAAGCTATTTTTTAGTTTTATTATCGCTTCTTCTGGAGTTAGTTTTGAAACATCAACGTCAGAAATACTTACTCCTTGATATATCCTCCCTTGCAAACTGACAAAAAAGCCCACAAAAACAGAGATTCCAATAAAAATCACTCCCGAAAAAACTAGTAACAAACTTCTAAAAAATTTCATATCTAGTATACTTAATCCATAGTACAACGCCACCACTAATTATGGATAACCAGTTTCCGCAACCAGGATCAATTAAACCACCCGTTCCACCTATTGCTGGGTCAACTCCTCAGCCACCAAACAACTCAACTGGGTCTGTCAATACTTTTGGTCCACCACCGGTTATTGCTTCTGTTCCTTCTCCAAATTTAACGCCAGCTAGTGCCAAGAAGTTTTCAAAACCTCAAATTCCTATTATTGCCATTATTGCCCCCATTGTTCTATTAGTTGTTTTGGGAGGATATTTTTTGATTAGAAGTCTTAGTAGTGGGGGAGAAAAGTCAGCTGATGGCCAACCCATACCAGCAAAGAACGCTAACGCAAAAACAATAACTATCAATTACTTTGGTCTCTGGGAACCAAGTCAGGTAATGAAGCCAGTTATAGAAGCTTTTGAAAAACAGAATCCAAACATAAAAGTAAATTACTTACCTCAATCATCTCAAGACTATCAAGAGAGACTCATGACAAACTTAACCAGTCAAACACCTCCTGACGTTTTTAGGCTTCATAGTACTTGGCTACCTCTTTTTGCAAAGTACATCCTACCTGCCCCGGCCAACACAATCTCAGCGACAGAAATAAGTACCAATTTTTATCCAATTGTTTCTAAGTTACTTGTCTCAAATGGGCAGGTTTATGGTGTTCCAATGACGGTAGAGGGTTTAGGCCTCTTTGTTAACACCTCTATGTTAGCTCAAAAGCAAATTAAGACTCCAAAGACGTGGGAAGATTTAGTCACCGCAGCTAAATTACTAAAAGAAGAGGATCCTGCTACCGGCAGAATCACCAGGGCTGGGGTAGCTCTGGGAAATACCAGTAACGTAGATCACTGGCCAGACATAGTTTCTCTAATGTTATTGCAAGCAGGTGTCAAGATGACTAATATGAAGTCACCTGAAGTTCAATCAACTTTAGACTACTACACTAAGTTTGTTACCAAACTAAAAGTTTGGGATGAAACTTTACCTCCTTCAACCGTTGCCTTTGCAAACGAAAAAGTGGCAATGATACTTGCCCCAAGTTGGCGCGCCAGAGAAATAAAAGCCATGAACCCATCACTGTCTTGGGAGGTTGTTCCTGTTCCACAACTTCCGGATGTAGAACCTTTAAACTGGGCCTCAATTTGGTTTGAAACAGTCAGCAAGGAGACTAAATACCCTCAAGAGTCTTGGAAGTTTGTGAGTTTCTTAGCTTCTGCAAACGCACAGCAGTTATTGTTCGACTCTGCAAGCAGTGAGAGGTCATTTCCTCAGTCTCCAGCTAATAAGGTGGCAGCAAACAATGCTATCAAAAATCCGGTTATAGCTCCCTTCGCTACTAGTATGGAAACAGCAACTAGTTTTTACACTGCCTCTATGACAAGGGATAGTAAAACTGCTCTAAATTCAAGACTAATAAAATATCTCGAAGACGCAATAAACTCATTTGCCCTAAGTCAAGACGGAAACAAAATTGTTGAGACTCTAGATAATGGATTCAGCCAGGTACTCTCTGAGTATGGACTAGTCACCAAAACTGCCCCAGCCACCACAAATCAATGAGTCTTTGGGAAAGAGTAGCTAAAACATATGCCTATGGCAAAATCTTTAATTACAAAAGGAGTTTACTTGAACTGCATTTTTGGCTGATCGGAAAAAAGAAAATTTCAAAGGAAAAATTTTTAAAACTAGTTAAGAGAGGGAAATTTCTCTACAAAACAAAAAAGAACGTTTACAGTTTAAAAAAAATAAAGCTAGCAGAAAAAATACTCCACTGGAATTTTAAAAACCCCTTAATCTACTTTATCGGAATAACAGGTTCTGTGTCTGCAAACAATGCTAAAAAGAATGACGATATTGATATTTTTATTATTACCGCCCCACATACATTA
>CAZQDQ010000006.1:12427-18584 GCA_964592455.1 uncultured Pseudomonadales bacterium | reverse complement strand
ATCTTGTATACTTACTTGTTTTAAGATACGGGTTTGCGGATTCATGGTGGTTTCCCAAAGCTGTTCCGGGTTCATTTCACCCAAACCTTTGTAGCGTTGGATGTAGGCTTTTTGGCGTTGTTGTTCTGTTAGAGACTTTAAAAATTTTTCCTTCTCCTCGTCAGAGTAGACATATACAAATTTTTTGTCGTAGCTGATTTTGTAAAGAGGTGGCGTAGCTAAGTAAATATGTCCGCCTTCGACAACAGGTTTAGTATGGCGGTAGAAAAAAGTTAAGAGTAGGGTGGCAATGTGAGCTCCATCAACATCAGCATCGGTCATAATAATAACTCGGGAGTAGCGGAGTTTATTTGTATCCATGGTTTCCCCTATTCCCATACCCATAGCAACGATTAGATCTTTGAGACCTTCGAATTCAATTATTTTGTCTAGACGGGCACGCTCGGTGTTAAGGATTTTTCCTCGAAGAGGTAAAATGGCTTGGTGCTTTCTATCTCTTCCCTGTTTGGCACTGCCGCCTGCAGAGTCACCCTCGACGATAAACAATTCACTTCTTTGGGGATCTTTTTCTTGGCAGTCTGCGAGTTTGCCTGGCAAAGTCATGCCTTCGAGGGCGCCTTTTCTAACGACAGCTTCGCGTGCTGCTTTGGCTGCCATACGGGCTTTAGCAGCAAGGAAAACCTTACTTAAAATTGTTTGGGCGGTTTGAGGGTGTTCCTCTAGATACTCTTCTAAGCCCTTTTTGACGATTTGGTAGACGGCAGATTGGACCTCGGCGTTGTTAATTTTGGTTTTGGTTTGAGATTCGAACTGAATTTCACTAGAGCTCATTTTGACCCAGACAACGCCTGTAAGCCCTTCTTTTAGGTCGTCCGGTGTGAAATCTAGTTCTTTACCTTTTCCGTTTTTCTTTTCCGAGTCACTAATGTTAGCGGTGATGTAGTTTTTAAGAACTTTAGAGAGAGCAGTTCTAAAGCCGGTTAAGTGCGCTCCACCATCGTAAGTGTTAATCGTATTAGCAAAACTTTCTAAATTATCAGAAAAAGTATCTGTGTATTGCATAACAACCTCGACACCAATTGCGACATTATTTTCGACGGTATTGCCGGCGATATAAATTTGCTCGTGGAGCTCCTTTTTGTGTTTGTTGTTGTGGGCAAGAAGAGAACGGATGCCGGATTCGAAATAAAAGTTAGCTTGCTTATCACTTCTTTCATCAAAAAGATGAATATAAACTCCGGCAACCAGGTAGGCTCTTTCCTGAAGTTTTTCTCTGATGTTGGCAAAATTAAAGTCGGTAGTAATTTTAAAAATACTTGCGTCTGGCCAAAATCTGGTAAAGGTTCCGGATTTGGTAGCAAAAAGGCCGTAATGGTATTCTGGAATTTTTTCCTCTATATCTTTTTGAGTAGTTTTTTTGACAGAAAAATCTGGTGTGCCGACTTTGTAGGTTTGTATAAAGAAATCGTCGTCATGGCGGACAATAACTTGCATATTGGTAGATAAAGCGTTAACAACGGAGGCACCAACACCATGTAAACCACCAGAAGCCTTGTAGGCATTATCAGAAAATTTCCCTCCAGCGTGAAGTTTAGTCATGGCTACCTCTAAGGCAGAAACACCAGAGATGTGTTTATCTGTGGGAATACCTCTTCCGTCGTCTGAAACGGAAACCGATCCATCTTTGTGTAGACAGACATAAATGTTTTTGGCAAAACCCCCAATAGCTTCGTCCAGAGAGTTGTCAACAATTTCTATAAGCAAGTGGTGTAAACCTTTTTCATCTGTACTGCCTATGTACATACCTGGTCTTTTGCGGACTGGTTCCAGACCCTCAAGTACAGTAATATCTTTTGCTGAATAGTTTTGGTTTGCCATGTTTGTGTAAAGTTTAGTGCCTGATCATTGTAATTGTTAGAACCAATTGATTCAAGTGTAAGTTAAGATAGGTTATGTTACCAAAAATTGTAACTGGTTGGCAAAATGATGTAGCTGATTTTTTATTAAACTTTGGTTTGAACAAAGCAAATGTTTTGAGTATTGACTGTGAGAATCTGTCTATTAGCGACTTTAGGGAGTGGCTAAATTTTTGCAACAACTTAACTAGAAGTGATGATCGATACGTAATGTTACTTACAAACCTTGATTTGCTTTCAGTTGAAGCACAAAATATTTTACTTAAGCCTTTGGAGGAAAAAAGAGACAGTGTTGGAATGTACTTGCTGGCAAAAAACGAAAACATGGTTTTGCCAACAATATTGTCTAGGTGTGAAGTTGTAACAACAAAAAAAGCCATGATGACGGCAAAGTATTGGTTGGAGTTGGTAAAACTTTGGAAAAGTAACCCTGGAAATATAGTTGATTTTTGCGAAACTTTTCCTTTGAACGAGATAAATCTTTTTTTAGCGGAAGCATTGAACCGTTTGAAAATTGAGATCGCTAAGGAGGTAACCATTAAGAGGATAAAAATAATTGACTGCTTTGTTAAAACTGTTCAAGAAATATCGCTTGGCAATGTAAATAAAAGACTGGCTTTAGAGAACTTGTTGTTTACGACTTGGAGACTGATTAAGACTAATCAACAAGGTTTAGCTTAGACAAACAGGCTTGATTCTTGGGACTGTTTTAGTCATACTGGGTATATGGATTATCAGGTAAGAATTTTGTTGGACAATCTTGTTTCTGGAGGTAGACTTTCACAGCCTGAAGTCGACAAATTGAAGCTGGAGGCGCTCTCTAAAGGGGTAGATTTAATTTCATTACTGCTAGACAGAGAAATTCTCTCTGAGAAAGACGTTTTGGAGGCTAAAGCTAAAATGTTAGGCGTTCCCCTGTTTTTGGAGTCCAGAATAGCTGTCAGTCCAGAGCTTTTGAGTTTGATTGGTGTCGATTTGGCGAGAAAGTACTCTGTAGTACCACATTCGTTGGACAAAGCAACTAAGACCCTTACACTTATATGCTTAAAGCCAGAAGACCAGTCTATGGTCGACTTTTTTACCAAAAGAACGGGATACAAGATTAGGACCTTTTTGACTTCGTCTGAAAATTTTGAGGCAATATTAAATACTGTTTATAATCAATCTCTTACTGGTGAAATTTCTGGTGTTTTAAAAAGAGGAAGAGAAGTGAGTGAGGTAGATGGTGTCCGTTTGGTAACTTCAGACACAATAGCTCAGATAATTAAGGAACCTAAGATTGTAGAAATAGTAAGAAAGATTTTAGAACACGCTATCCGTTTGCGGGCGTCTGATATCCATATTGAACCACAGGAAGGAATAACCAGAATCAGATACCGAATAGACGGTATATTGGAGGAAAAGCTTAGCCTGGATAAAGAGTATCATGCTGCGCTGATTTCTAGGATAAAGATTTTGGGAGGAATGAAGATTGACGAGAAAAGAGTGCCACAGGATGGACGTTTTAATTTTAGTTCTGAGTGGGGTGAGGTTGATTTGCGTATTTCTTCACTGCCGACGGTAAATGGAGAAAAGATTGTTATGCGTTTGTTAAAAAAATCTGATAGAGTTCCCACCTTATCGGAGCTCGGGGTAAGAGCAAAAGCTTTGGCAACTCTTCAAGAAGCTGTCCGGATTCCACATGGAATTATTTTGGCTACTGGTCCTACTGGGTCTGGTAAAACGACCACCCTTTATTCACTGTTAACTATGATTAATACGCCAAAAGTAAATATGGTAACTTTAGAGGATCCGGTTGAGTATCAGATGGCGGGTGTGAACCAGGTGCAAATAAATGCTCAGGCAGGACTAACTTTTGCTTCCGGTTTACGCTCTTTTCTTAGGCAGGATCCAAATATAATTATGGTGGGAGAAATTCGTGATGAAGAAACTACCCAACTTGCTGTCCAGGCTTCGCTCACAGGTCATTTGGTGTTTTCTACTGTTCACACAAATTCGGCAGCTGGGGCTCTTCCCCGTTTACTTGATATGGGGGCTGAGCCGTTTTTGTTAGCTTCATCGATGACAGCAGCCATAGGTCAGCGTGTTTTAAGAAAAATTTGCGATAACTGCAAGACTTCTTTTTCCCCTTCACCAGAAATTATTAAAGATGTTAAAGAAGTACTTGGCGGTTTGTTCGACGGTTGGGAAAAGTCTAACTTAGAAGCCAGCAAATTGGCTAAGCAAAATAATGTGGCGTTTATGCTTTATAAAGGACAGGGTTGTGAAAAATGTAACAATTCAGGATTTTTAGGCAGAACTGGGATTTATGAAGTATTAAGGGTAACAGAGAAGGTGGCAAAGTTTATTATGGAAAGAGCCGACGCAAATACAATTGAAAAAGAGTCGATGGCAGATGGAATGATTACCATGAAACAGGATGGTTATCTTAAGGCTTTGGAGGGAACTACAAGTTTAGAGGAAGTTATTAGGGTAGCTCAAGTGTAAGTTTATGGAAAACAGTTTTTTTAGAGATTTAGCGATGACGGCTGTTAAACAGGAAGCTTCTGATATTCATATCACTTCTGGAACAGTTCCGCTAATTAGAACTCACGGAAAACTGGAGCCATATTTAGTTTCGTCGGTGCTGACCCCAGAGAAGAGTATGGAAATAATTTTGAGTTTAATGAGTCAAAATCAAAAAGAAATTTTTTTAAGAGACTTGGAACTTGACTTTTCGTTAAACTTGCCGGGAATAGGCCGTTTTAGAGTTAATGCTTACTTTCAAAAAGGAGTTGCGGCAGCTACTTTTCGATATATACCGGATAAGGTTTCTAGTATAGATGAGCTTCGTTTACCAGATGTTTGTCATGCTTTTGCAAAATTGCGCCAAGGATTTGTGTTGGTCACTGGCCCAACTGGTACTGGTAAGTCAACTACTCTTGCGGCCATAATAAAAGAAATAAACGAGACAAGGCAAGAGCACATTGTTACTATTGAGGATCCAATCGAATTTGTTCACGAAAATAAACGTTCCTTTGTAACGCAAATGGAGCTTGGTGGGTACACTAAAAGCTGGGATAATTCACTTAGATCTGTACTAATACAAGATCCAAATGTAGTTTTTATTGGTGAAATGAGAGACCCGGCCACTATGCAGGCTGCTATGACGGTGGCTGAAACCGGGCATTTGGTTTTTTCAACTTTGCATACTAATTCGGCTGCACAGTCAATTGAGCGTATTGTTGATAGTTTCAAAACGGAAGATCAACCACAAGTTTTGCTTCAACTTTCGATGGTTTTGGAAGCGATTGTGTCACAAAGACTCGTTCCGACCATAGATGGAAAGAGGGTTTTGGCTTCGGAGATATTAATAGTAACACCTGCTGTAAGAAACAATATCAGAGAAAGTAAAACTTTTCAGATAGATAACATTATTCAGACCAGTGGCAATTTGGGTATGAGATTGCTGGAAAATAGTTTGGCAGAGTATGTAAACCGTGGAATGGTGGATAAAAACATTGCCATGGAGTATGCAATAAGACCAACTTTATTAAATAAACTTCTTGGTGGAAGGTAATGAAGACTTACAGTTATAAAGTACGGGACAAAAACGGCATTGAATCAACGGGTGTTGTTGATGCTGTTGATGAGCGTCAGGCAGCGATAATTTTAAAAAGCAAGGGGCTGTATGTTACTTCCCTATTCGAGTATGACCCAGTAAATTTGCAGGTTTTATTTTCCCACTTTAGTAAACCAACAGGAGAAGATATTACCAACTTTACAAGGCAGTTTTCAACGATGATTGGATCGGGTTTACCTTTGGCTGAAGCGCTTAGAATACTAAAAAATCAGTCAAAGTCGACGATGAAGCCAATAATCGAGAAAATATTAACAGAAGTTGAAGGTGGAACAACTTTGGCCGATGCGATATCTGGGTCAAATGGCGGATTTTCTCCGGTCTATATTGCTATGGTAAGGGCTGGTGAGTCTGCTGGTGTTCTTGACAATGTTATGAGCAAGCTGGCTGAGTCGTTAGAAAAGCAACGTGAGTTTAGATCGAAGACAAAAGGGGCTTTAATTTATCCGGCGATTATTATGGTGGCCATGGTTGTCATCGCAACGATTATGATGATTTTTGTAGTTCCAAGACTGACAGCAATGTATAAGGACTTTGGTGCGGAATTACCAGGACCAACAAAAGCCTTAATGGCAGTTAGCGAATTTGTAGTTAAATTTTGGTATTTTGTATTTTTTATTCT
>CAZQDQ010000006.1:0-12417 GCA_964592455.1 uncultured Pseudomonadales bacterium | reverse complement strand
GTTATTGCTTGGTATGGATTATTGCGATGGTCAAAAACTGAAGTAGGAGCATTGGTGTTGGAACAGCTGGTGTTTAAGATTCCGATTTGGGGAAAACTAAAGAAAGATATAATTTTGACGGAATTTACAAGAACAGTGAGCGTTTTGTTGGGGGCAGGTATTCCCATACTGGATGCTTTGCAAATTGTTTCTGGGACTTTGGGAAGTATTGTTTTTGGTATGCAAGTTAAACAGGCGGGAGTATATGTAGAAAAGGGTTTGGGTTTGTCCGAGGCTATTACAAGACTGGACAGTTTTCCGCCAATTTTGTCGCAGATGGTAGCAGTTGGCGAAGAGACTGGAAAATTGGATGAGATTTTGGCAAAGCTGTCTGTCTACTACGAGTCAGAAAGTGAAGTTAAAATAAAAGCTTTAACTACAGCTATAGAGCCGTTAATTATGATCATAATGGGTGTGGGGGTAGGTTTTCTGGTAATTGCGGTAATAATGCCAATATATAACTTGACAAGTCAATTTTAATGAGTCATAGTTTATTTATGAAAAGAAACAGTGGTTTTACCTTGATGGAGCTACTAATTGTTATTGGTGTCTTGGGTATTTTGGCTGCAGGGCTTTTGGCTGCTATTGACCCATTTGAACAACTTAAAAAGGCGCGTGATAGCAACTACCGAAGTGGAGCTATTGAGCTGTTGTCTTCTGTGCAGAGGTATTATGCAAATCACGGTTACTTTCCCTGGAGAAATAGTTCTGTTACTGGCGCTGGTACATGTACAACTGAGACTGCGACGGTGCTGGCAAACCCAGCTAACACCTCATCTGCTTCGGCTACAGTAATGACTGTTGGTGCAAATCAGGAGACAGAAATCGCACCCTGTTTAAATGATTTAATTGCAGATGGTGAGCTAAAATCTACTTTTTCCCAAGGGTTAAACACTACCGTTTATCTGAGCTCTTGGTCGAAGACTAGTGTGCGTGTTTGCTTTTCGCCAGAGAGCAAGAGTAACAGATCTGACTCTCAAACGATGTTTCACTACGATGAGACATCAGACACTATTGTTGAAGGGTGTTCGGCAGAGCAGCGTGACGCTGGAGAGTGTGTTCAGTGTTTCCAATAGTAAAGTACAATGTCCGATGTCCTCAAGCCACCCTTTGGTGGCTTTGTTGATATAGAATAGAGATATGTTTTTTTTAGTTGCATTTTTGTTTGTCATGGGTCTTATTTGGGGAAGTTTTTTGAACGTGGTCATTTTAAGAACAACTAAGAAAAAGTCATTTGTGAAAGGTAGGTCGGAGTGTCCTAAGTGCGGACATAAACTTGCCTGGTTTGACAATATTCCCCTATTGTCCTATTTTCTTTTGGGGAAAAAATGTAGATATTGTAAGAAACCAATTTCGATAATCTATCCAGTGATAGAGTTTTTGACAGGAGTTTTTTTTGTGTGGTGGTTTTTGATTGGTTTTGGATTTTTTAAGCTTGTGGGTGGTCCGTGGAATATACTTCAACCACTTTTTTGGTTAGTTATTGGTTTGGTTTTTATTGTGATTTTTGTAGCTGATTGGCTATATATGATTATTCCGTTTGGTCTGAACATGTTTTTGTTGGGTTTTGTTTTACTTTATAGAGTGGCTTTAGTGGCATCCGATAACATGAGAGTTTTTGATTTTTTTGTGGCAATAATGTCTGGGGTAACACTGTCCCTGCTTTTTATTTTGCTTAACAGGTTAACACAGCGGCTGAAAGGCGTAGATGGATTTGGTTTAGGTGACATATATTTGGTTCTTTCTTTGGGAATATTATTAGGATGGCCAAAGATTGTAGTTTCTATAGTTCTGTCTTTTGTTATTGGTTCAGTAGTTGGTTTGTATCTTATTGTTAGTGGAAAAAAGAAAAGAACGGATTACATTCCTTTTGGTCCGTTTCTAATTTTGGGGGCAATTTTAGCTTTAACTTACGGATCAAGTGTTTGGGGATGGTATATAGGACTTTTAGTTTGACATTTTTCCTACACTAGGACAGAATGATATAGATGAGGACTAAAGGTTTTACTATGATTGAGTTGCTTGTGGTAATAGCCTTAATTATGATATTGGCTTCGGTTGGTTTGGGAGCATATACAATATCTACAACTAGGTCTTATGACACCCAGAGAAAGAGTGACCTAAACCAGATTTCTAAAGCACTGGAGTCTTTTAATAACGATATTGGTAGATATCCCCTATCAGACTCAAATGGCGCAATTTTATGCTATCAGAAGGATGATAGTGTGGTTACAAATCCTACCTGTTCTGGTGCAAAGCTGACAATACGAATTGATGGGGTGGTCAGCAGTTACATATCTGTACCAACGGACCCTGACCCGTCAAATAAATATGTCTATCAGTCCGATGGTAATACTTATGCTTTATATACTAGATTGCATAATACCGAAGATAAGGATTTGATAAGAGATGAAAATGGAGAAGTTATACTTGACCCTTATGGGGTAAGTTGTGGAGTTGACGTTTGTAATTATAAAATAACGGAAGCGGGGTTATCGAAAACAAATGAATAATTTTAAAAAAAATAAGGGATTTACCTTGATCGAGTTACTTGTAGCAATGGGAATAGTGGCGGTTCTAACAGGTATGGCAGCATTTAATTTTAGTCAGTCGCGTATTAGAGCAAGAGATGTTCAGCGCAAGAGCGACCTGTCTCAGCTTCAAAAAGCTTTAGAGCTTTACAGGAATGACAATAATGGCAACTACCCTGAGTCAGCTGGTTTTCAACAAACACTGCTTACGGCTGGCTATAGTAAGGTGGAATTCAATGATCCAAGAGATGGTGAGTGGTCTGATTATTATTACATTCCTGGAGATGACAGGAAAACATATTATCTTATGGCCTGTTTGGAAAACACCACAGACCAGACAAAACAAACAGACACTACAATTTGTGGAAAATTTAAAAATCCTGCTAGCTGTTCCTGCGGAGCAACACCTGCAGATAGCAGCGGAGTTATGTATACTTTATCTCAGCCATGAAAAATGCAAGAAAAAAGTATTGGTTTGCTGGTAGAGGCTTTACTTTGCTAGAGCTGTTGGTAGTTATTGGTATTATTGGAATAATAATGGCTTTGGCAACAGTTGCTTACTCCACGACACAAAAGAGTGGTCGAAATTCAAGAAGAAAACAGGACTTGGTAGCGATTCAAAATTCACTAGAACAGTACTACGCGGCAAACTCATTTGTTTATCCGACAGGTGACTGCAGCCTGGCTAGTACTTATCTAAAGAGTTCTTGGCCGGTTGACCCTGGTGACTCTAGTGCCTATTTGGGTGTGACTGCTTGTGCGGTGGATAGCTATTGTATCTGTGCAGCTATGGAGGGGACGGCGTTGGTTGGTAATTCAGCTGTAAATTGTGACTACTCAGGGTCTAAGACTCATTACTGTGTATCTAATTTGCAATAATGAATAATTTTTATGGAAACAGTAAAGGGTTTACTTTTGTGGAGTTGTTGGTGGTTATTACAATAATTGGTGTTATCTTTGCATCTGGAATAGTTGCTTTTACTTCTATAACTATTCGCTCCCGAGATACAAGAAGAAGATCCGATTTGGAAGCGATTAGACAATCTTTAGAAATGTGTAGATCTTTATCTGGTGAGTACCCGTCGGCGATATATGACCCTGGTGGAATAAGCTGTTCTGCTTCTGGACCGGTTTTAATGAGTACTGTGCCGACTGACCCAAAACCATCAGACAGTTGTAATTCTTTGTACGCTTATGTCAGGCCGACAACGACAACTTATACACTGACAGCCTGCCAAGAAGCTGGTGGAACTTATCAGGTGACAAGTCCATAAAATGAGGGGTTTTACATTGATTGAGTTGCTGATCACTATAACTATAGTTGTTTTGATTACTGGAACAGCTATTGCTGCCTATACGTCTTTTAATGAAAACAGACAGCTTGATATCGATACCAGATCATTTTTGTCTTTGCTTAACAAAATAAGATCCAAGGCTTTGTTTTTGGAATATCCAAGTGATTGTACAGGTTTGTCCAGTTTTACGATTGAGTCGATAGAAGGTAGTAGTGGTTTGGTTGACAGTGTTTACACCTATGCAAACTGTTTAGAAGGTGTTAGAGGAGAGGAGACGACTAAACTATTGCAGTCATCTGTTTTTTCGAGTGCTTTTTCAATATCTTTTTTGCCTATTACTGGAGCTATTGCCACTAATGAAGATAAATATGTAGCGATATCTACTACAAAGGGTACCCAGAGGAGTAAAACAGTTTTTGTAAGCCAGGTAATGAATACTGTTAATAGAGTAATTGATAATTAGTATGAAAAAAAATGGTCAAATGCTAATTGAGATTGTAATTTCTGTAGGTATTTTGGCGTTGGTTCTTATCGGCGTTTCTGACTTAATGACTAGGACTCAGAGAGTAAGCACTTTTCAGGCAAAAAAAGATGAGGCAAATTCGATTGCAAAGCAAATACTAAATGACTATCGTTTGCAGAAAGAAAATGACCCGGATGGATTTTCCGGTAGTGTTGCTGGACTAAATAGACCGACGTGTATTGAAGGGAAAGATTTCTCTTGTCTGGCAGTAGTAGAGAATATAAATGGGGATGTTGATATTACGGTGACCGTGTCTTGGATAGAAGGGGAAAATACCTTTTCGATTAAAATGAATCAAAAGCTAAATGATTTGTAAGATAAAATCCTGTGGGTATACACTGATTGAGATGCTTGTTGCTTTGAGTTTGATGGTGATTGTTTTGCTTGGTGGTACTTTGCTTTTTACACAAAACTTGCGTACGGGCGGTTTGGCAGAAGTTGACCTTAGGGTAAATAGTTTGGCTAGGGCAGTTTTTGATGAGCTGGAGAGAGCTTTAAGATTTGGCAAAGTAGTAAGAGTTGGAGAGTCAACAAGGGACAGCTGTCTAGAAGCAGCAAATAATGGAGTTGGCGGGTCACTTGTAGTTGTGGAGACGTTGGGAGGAGTTGAAACGGAATACTATCTTAACAACCAAAAGATAGCGTCTGTTTCTGGAGATAACAATGACCCTTTTTATCTTGGCAGTGATGAGATATCGGTTAATAGTTTCGATATTAAATGGTACTGTCAGTCGGGAATAAGTGATAAGATTAATTTGGAGATGAATATTTCTAGTACGGTTTTAGGTACTGGAGTAACAATTACAAAAACGGTCTCCAGGGATATTTTGTTGTTAAATGGATCGATTAATTAGAAAAAAAGATATACGAAGTTCTGGTCAAGTTGCTTTAGTTATGGTGTTGATTATGACTGTAGTGAGTGCTGTGGTTGTTTCTGTGGCCGGTAGAGTAACGACAGAGACTAGAATTCAACAGTTGAGTAAAGAATCATCTGACGCTTTTTTAACAGCTCAGTCTGGTTTAGAAGAAGCTATTTCTAGACAAGAGTCTTTAAACACGACCCTTGTGGGTGAAGACAGATCATACAAGGTAACGTTGGAGAATAAGGGTCAAGATGGCTTGTTGACCGATCGCGTATCGTCTGGGTCTAGTATAGACATAGTTTTGAACGGATCGGCTGCTTTGCAGGGTATAAAAATATATTGGAAGTCAACTACAAGCTCTCCTTCTGCTCTTTTTGTTAGCAAAATAAGTGATAATCAAATCATTGATATGGCATATGACACTACCGGCGAGAATGGTTTTACTAGAGTAACTGCAAATGGAACTTTAAACGGAGTTGAATTTACTAATGTTACTGACCAGATAAGTTTGGACCCTACCATAAAAAGAGTTAGGGTTTCTGTGTATGGCGGGCCAGCTATCCTTGGTTTTCAGCCTATTGGTGATATTTTGCCAGTTCAGATTGTTTCTTATAAATCTGAAGGTACGGTTGGCGTTGGTTCACAAACTGTGAGGTATGGTCTTAATTACGAAGAGTCAAGAGACAAAAGAACTCCTGAAGTTTTTGACTATGCTCTTTTTTCTTTTGGATCAATTATTCAGTAAGCTATGGCAAAAACGTTAAGCATTGATATTGGAACATCGAGTGTAAAGGCATTGGTTGTTAAGGACGGGTTAGTTAAGAATGTGGCCTATTTTCCAAATAAGTTTGGTAAATTAATTACCACAATGTCGAACTCTGAGAGGATTCAGTTTACGGATGAGATAAAAAATGGGCTAAGAGAAAATGATATAGGTGAAACTTCTGTAGTGGCTAGTTTACCAGAGTCTCTTGTTTTTGCTAAAACCATGGTTTTTCCTCGAATGTCTACACCAGAGTTGTCAACTGCCATTAAGTGGGAACTAGATCAATCTGTTCCCTTTCCTCCTAACGAAATAGAAAGCTCTTGGTCGGTGTTTGATAACAATCAGTTTACGGGTGAGGAAAAAATTGCGGCTTATGTAGTAGCTGTTCCAAGTAAGGTCTCTGAGCTGTATTTGCAGCTGTTTGAGCTACTTGGTTTAGAGCCGACCCGCTTGGAAAATGAGGCGGCTCCACTACTTAGAGCCTTTTCACCTAACTTAGAAGAGATGAGTCCCAGTATTGTTGTGGATATTGGTTATTCCGGAACTAAGGTTGCTTTGGCAAATAAACATATGATATTTGGCGGTTTTTATTTTTCTGTAGGGAGCCAAGCAATGACGAGCATAATTGCAGATAATTTTGGACTGACGGTAGAGCAGGCAGAACAATATAAGAAAACATATGGAATGATAGAAAATCAATTAGATGGAAAAATATATAAAGTATTAAAACCTATTGTAGACAACTTAATTCTTGAAGTTAGAAAAATGTTGCTTACTTTTAGAAATGAATATGGGGAAATAAGAGTTAATAAGCTACTTATGACGGGAGGTGGAGCTTTTTTACAAGGTTTGGCGGGTTATCTTGGGAAGTCTTTGGATGGGGTTGAAGTCTCGACAGGAAATATTTTTGAAGGTCAGGATCTCGATCCTGAAACGTTGCAGATGGGGCCAGTATTTTCTTTATCTTATGGTTTAGCTATTTAAATGAAAACAAGAGTTAATTTGGCAGGGAGAAAAAAATACGTTGCAAAAACTAGATATATTGTGGTTAGGGGTTTTTGGATTGTTTTTGGTATTGTTTTTGTAACGTTTTTGTTTTTTACTGGATTCGCCTTGTACAAAACATACAACTTGAAGCGTCAAATCGATTCGGTAAATGCACAGTCCGTAGTTATTTCAAATGAAATTCGGGCAAACAATGAGGCTGTAAACAACTTTGTTCTTTCGAAAGGAATACTAGACCAGGTTGAAAAGGTCAATCTGGGAAAGTTTGAGTATAAGCGTTATATGGATGAGATAGTAGCTGTACTACCACTAAGTGCTGTCTTGAGAAATGTTGACTTTCAAAATAAAGGATGGGTTTCTGTGTCAGCTTATATCCCTGATCTTGCTACTGCTTACGAGTTTGAGGAACGCATAATGGATAAAACTATAATTGATCAAACGGTTTTTGCTTCTGTGTTTTCTGAGGGAGTGACGAGGGATAAAAGTGGTGGCTATGTTATTAAACTTCAGTTTGAACTAAGAAAAAATGGTTGAGTCAAAAATAGTTGGCTACAAGAAGATCTTTGGTTTAATTTTACCTGATTGGATTTCAGAGAAGATGTTGAGGGTTTTTGTGGCGGGAGTTTTGTCAATCTTAATGATGTTAATGGTTTCTATCTTTTATGTTAGGCCAATGTACGACGACATAAAAAAGCTAGAGGCAAATCTTAGTGTAGAAACTGCCGCTTTAAACTCTTTAAAAGAGTCAAAAAATGGTATTGATAAATTGAACGACGAGCTGTCAGATAGCGAACAAGTAAAGATTTTAGCTTCTATTCCAGGTAATTATTCACCGGACAAAGCAATATTTATTTTGAGAGAAATTGCAAATCAAACAGGTGTTTCCATTGTTTCTTATAGTCTGCCATCTGGAGTTTTGTTGGATAGCAATTCGGTTGAGTCTACAACTAACAGAAATAGTGAGATGGTGAGTTTTTCTTCTTATCCAATTAAAATTGTCGTGTCGGCGCCTGTTGACGTTTTACTAAAATTTATCAATAAGGTGGAAACCAGTCTTCCTTATGGTGTTGTTTCGGATCTTAACTTGCAAGAGGTGACAAAACTTGCCAAACAATCTGAAAACAAGAATGTGCAGATAGCGATGGAACTTCGTTATTATCAGGCCAACTTAGGCAAAATAAACTTGAATAAAATTCAGTCCTTGACGGAGAAAAACTTAGAGACAGCAGATTTGTTGCAAGATTTTGATTTGATTACAATAAATGACAGACAGATAGTGGCTACTTCAGCAGCCCTTACGTCAACGTCTTCTGCGGATATGTTTGGTTTTTAGGCCTCTTCTTGACTACTATCCTCTGTTTTGACAGTACCGTCTTGTTCTAAGAGGTCTACCATGGCTCTGGTACCTTTTTGAATGGCCGCAATGCGGACAATTTGACGGATTGATTTAATGACTTTTCCTTGTTTGCCAATTACCCTACCTATATCTTCTGGGTCAACTTGAATCAGGTATTTGGTAAAGCTGCCATCTTCCGATGGTGTATCTGTAACAACAACGCTTTCGGGGTGGTTAACGATGTTGCTGACAATGTATTCGATAAGCTGCTTCATTTGCTTTTTATGAGATTTTTAATGGTAGCGGTGGGTTGTGCCCCTTTTTTAATCCATGATTGATAATTGGTCTTGTCAACGTTAACTGTATTATCTAAACTGTGTGGATTATAGGATCCTAGTGTATCTATAACTTTGCCTGAAAGCTTTGATTTGTCTTGGGCTACAACTATGCGATAGTAACGTTGATGTCTTTTTCCGGTTGGTTGAAGTTTGATTTTCAGCATGTGGCTATTATATCATTTATTGAGTTGATCTATAAGGCTTAGGGCCTTTTTGGCTGCGTTTTGTTCTGCCTGCTGTTTGTTTTTTCCTTCTCCAATTGCTATAGGGTTATTATCAACTAAAACCTGAACTTGAAAAGTTTTGCTATGGTCTGGTCCTTCAGCTTTGACTGTTTGGTAAACTGGAGAGTTAATTCCCATTGCTTGTATTTTTTCCTGATATAAAGACTTTGGGTCTTTAAGTTGGGACTCACTTATTTCTATGTCGGCGTTAGGCAGTATGAATTTATCGAAAAATCTCTGAGCGGCCTCTGGTCCACCATCCAAGTAAAGAGCACCAATCAAACTTTCGATAGTGTCTTCAAGAATTGAGGAATTTTGCCTGCCACCAGTTGCTTCCTCCCCTTTACTCATAAGAATAAATTTGTCGAATCCATATGTTTTGGAAATGCTAGACAAAGATTCGGTTCTGACCAATGAAGATCTGGCAGCTGTTAGAAACCCCTCCATTTTGTTAGGGTACTTATGGTAAAGAAAAACTGAGATCATTTTTTCTAAAATGGCATCCCCTAAAAACTCCAATCTTTCGTAACTTTCTTTTGGTTTGGGACTATTAAGGCACGATCTATGGGTTAGTGCAGTAACAAGTAGTTGCTTGTTGTTGAAGTTGTACTTTAGAAGGGATTCAATTTTCTGGATATCAGCTGGTCTCATGATCGGATTTGGTGTTTTGAGGTGGTGTTTCTTGTTCAACATTACGGTTGGCGTGGCCTATTGCGGCAGCTAGAGCACCATTTACAAAGCTAGAGCTGGTTTTGCCGCCATACCTCTTGGCGATTTCAACAGCCTCATCAATGATGACTTTTGTAGGAGTTTGGAGCTTGAAAAGTAGTTCATAAACAGCTTGTCGGAGAACAGCTAAATCAACCTTGTTTATCTGGGAAATAGGCCATTCTGGTGCACACTTTTGGATAATATCGTCAATTTGAGTGATGTTGGTGTTTATTTTGTTAACTCTGGAAGGGACTTCTTCTTGCTCGGTAAAACTTCCCGCAAAAAGTGACTTAAATACGGCAACACGCTTTAGATGTCTAGGGTCCAGGGCAGATTTCATGTTTTATTTTGATTTACAGACTGGACAAAGAAAATGGGACTTCTTTAGGTTGCCGCATTTTTTGCAGGTTATAAGATTGCTTACAGACAATTTGATTTGGGATCTGCGTTTACCTTGCCTTTGGGTTGATATTTTTCTTTTAGGTGTGGCTGCCATATTTGTTTATTTTAACAGTAATTGAGCTTGGTGGCAATGTTTTTTGCTTTAGTTACATCCTTTGCAATGAGGTCTTTGGCAATACTTTTTGCTAGTAAGTAACTTTTTTTTGACCAAAAGTATTTGAGTTTTGTTTGGAGTGCTCCATGTTGTCTCTGACCAAAGACTTCACCCGAACCCCTAAGAATGAGGTCCTTTTTGGCTAAAGTGAGGCCGGAGTTGTATTTGGTCATTAGTTTGAGTCTTTCGGTTTCTTCCTGATCGTCATTTGTCGGCACCAGAAAACAGTAGCTTTGATCTGCACCTCTACCAACCCTGCCTCTCAGCTGATGTAACTGAGCCAGACCAAATCTTTCGGCGGAGTGGATAATCATGATATTAGCGCTAGGGATATCTATACCCACTTCAATTAACGACGTAGCTATTAGAACTGACGACTCTGTATTTGCAAATAGTGAGATGACTCGGTTCTGTTCTTCTTGTTTTAGTTTGCCGTGAACAACAAAAATAGGTGTGCCTTTTGGAAATATTTTTTTATATTTATTTTGTAGGCTTTCTGTTGAGTATGTTTTTTTGTTTGTGAATATAGTTGGGGAAACAATGAAGACCTTATTTTTTTCGGAGTTCTTTTTTACTAACCAAGACACACCTTTTTGGTTAAAATAAGTTTCGTTTATGACGTATGTTTTTATAGGTAGCCTGTTTTCTGGTTTGTGCTTTATGGTGCTTATATTTATTTCTCCTAGTATTCCTTGGGCAACTGTTCTAGGGATGGGGGTGGCAGAAAGATTAAAAACATGGGGGACGGGCCTTCTTTTTTGAATACTTTCTCTTTGCTCTACACCAAACTTGTGTTGTTCATCGATAGCCACAAAAGAAACTGGAAAAACTAGATCGTTTCTGAGGTTACTGATTAGAGAATGGGTACCAACAAAAATAGTTGGACGGTTTTTATTGATGGTTAATTTTTCGTTTGCTGTAACAAGGGTGATGTTTTCTGGGAAAAGGGAGTACTTTTTGAATGAAGAAAAATGTTGATTGGCTAGTATTTGAGTTGGGGCTAGCAAAACACAGCTAAAACCACTATTGATGCTTTGATTTGCTGCCAGAATAATGGTTGCTGTTTTTCCGGACCCTGTATCTCCTTGAATAAGTCTGTGGGTATAGTAATCTTTAGAAAGGTCATTTAGTATGCTGTTTGTAGCTTTGAGCTGGTCTTTTGTGAGTTGAAAAGGAAACTTGTTAAGTCCTGAATTTAACAGATTTTTGTCGGGAGTTATTTTTATTGAAGGGCCAAGATCTTGTAATTCTAAAAGATTTTTTAGGCTAATTTTCAGGTGTTCGTTGAAGGATAGTCGTCTGTCTGCTTGTTTTTTTTGGTCCTTGGTCTTTGGAAAGTGAATTTTTTGGTAGGCCTGAGGCAGAGAAATTGTTTGTTTATAGTCTTCTGTTGGCTCTAGTGGATCAGCTATGTTTGCATTTGTTAGAACGCTATTTATTTTTTGGCGAAGCCAGCGGGAGTTGATTCCCTGAGTTTGAGGGTATATGGGAACTAGGCCACTAGTGTTTAGAGTAAGTGAATCCCCTTCTTCGATTGTGGGTGAGATAAGGCAGATTTTGTTGGCAAATTTACTGGTTTTGCCGGCGATAGTGTAGACAGTGCCCTCTTTGATGAGTCGTTTTATGTACGGATTATTAAACCAGATGATTTTGATTTGTCCGGTTTGGTCTTTGGCTTGGCCTTCTGTAAACAACTTACCTGTCTTGGTGTAGTACTGTTTGAGACCTTCGATCGTACCTAAGAAGGAGACAGACTTTTTTTCTGTTGTTATTTTCTCTATATCAACTTTTTGAGAGTAGTCCAGATATCTGTTGGGCAACAGTCTTAGGAGATCAAGTACAAGGTAAATATTGAGTTTTTTTAGTTTTTCCTTAGTACTCTCCCCTACTCCTTTTAAGTTGTTTACTGACTCGGTAAGTTCCAATTTTTTATACAAATAATGAAGCCAAACTAGTTATTATCAGAACAGTTGAGCCAATAATAATAAATAAGGTATAGAGTTTTTTGGTTTTTTTTGTCATTTTGAATAAGATTATTATAAAATGATCTTAGGAAAATATGTACAGAAAAAAGAAAATTGATTTTGGTTTTTTGAAAAATCTGAACTTTGGCAAAATTTTATTTTTGGGTTCACTATTTTTTACCTTGCTGGTTGTTGTTATTTTTGCTTGGTATTCTCGCGGTTTACCGGATCCGACAAAGGTGCAGCGTAAAACTGGTTTTTCGACT
>CAZQDQ010000005.1:931-19326 GCA_964592455.1 uncultured Pseudomonadales bacterium | reverse complement strand
CGCGATTTCCGAGTTCGTCTCGAAGCTCGCGGCTATCTCGCGCAAAGAAGCGTTTAAAAAGCTTAAGTTTAAAGATAAATGGAACGAGATGCGAGAGATAGTAGTGGACTTTTCGTACCCACCAGAAGTGGAGCCAGAAAAGCCACCAGAGACACAGATGGGGTTGTTTTAAGAGTTTGAAAGTTTTCATACTTGGAGTATAATAGTCCAAGTATATGTTTACTCTTACTAAACGGGCGGATTACGGTTTAGCTTTGCTTTCGATTTTGGCTCAACGTGGCCGAGGTGGTCGCGTGTCGTTAAAAGAGCTTTCTAATTTGGGTATGCCGAAAGCTTTTGTGGCCAAAATAGCTTTAGATTTGGTTGAGGCTGGGATACTAAATTCTAAGGAGGGTAAAGGTGGAGGTTTTGCCTTAAACTACGAGCCGAAAGAGGTTCAAGTAAAAGAGGCTCTTGAGGCAATAGAGGGAGAGGTAGAGCCAGTTTGTTGTGGTGGTTGTCCAGTAGAAGGTGAGTGCGGTCAGCAAGACTTTATGGGCCGCCTGACTAAAGATATTAATGGATTATTAGAAAAATATACTTTGGAGGACCTGATAAGGTAAAACTCAAGATAAAAAAACTCAAAAACTCAAAATGATGAATAGAACTCAAGATAAGAGATTGCTTGTAATTAAAAATTTGAAAGTGGAGGTGGAGGGAAAAGAGATTTTAAAAGGGGTCGATATTGAGGTGGGTCAAGGCGAGGTTGTGGCCTTGATGGGCCCAAACGGATCTGGCAAGTCTTCACTTTCGAATGTTTTGATGGGGAATCCGGACTATACGATTACTGACGGGGAGATAATTATTGAAGGAAAGAAAATTAATGAATTAACCCCTGATGAGCGTGCGAATTTGGGAATTTTTATGGCTTTTCAGTATCCGGTGGCGATACCAGGGGTGAAAGTCAGAGATGTTTTGATTGCTTCCCTTAGAGCTGCCAAGAAAGAAGTAAAAGCGATTGATATAAAAAGAAAGGTTGAAGAGATTGCTAGCGAGCTTCGGATGAGTGAAGATTTGCTTAGCCGTGGACTAAACGAAGGTTTTAGCGGCGGAGAGAAGAAAAAAATGGAGATACTGCAAATGAAGATTTTGAAACCGAGACTAGCGATACTAGATGAGACGGATAGTGGACTGGACCTTGACGCTTTGAACATAGTGGCTAGTGAGATACAAACCCAAATAAAGGAAACGGGAATGTCAGTAATTTTAATTACACACTACCAGCGGATGTTAGGCTTGGTTGATGTTGACAAGGTAGTGGTTATAAAGAAGGGGTTGGTGGTCGATAAAGGGGGAAGAGAACTAATAGCAAGTTTAGAAAAAGTAGGCTACAAAAAATATGAGTAGATTTGCTTCAAAAATCCTTCGGCAAACTCAGGACAAGGTGGAGGGAATTGGTGACTCGTACGCCTTGGGTCACTCAGATAGTTTTGATTATGCTTATAAATCGGCAAAGGGACTTTCCGAGGAGAGAATTAGAGAAATTTCGTCTTTAAAAAAAGAGCCTTCGTGGATGCTAGATATTCGCTTGAAGGCTTTAAAAGTTTTTTATGAAAAGGGTTTGCCTACTTGGGGTGGTGATATGAGCAAAATAAACTTTGACGATATTTACTATTATTTAAAACCTTTGGAAAAAGCGGGCAGGACCTGGGATGAAGTTCCAAAAGAAATAAAAGAAACATTTGAAAAGATTGGGGTGCCTCAAGCAGAGGGTGAGGCATTGTCTGGAGTAAAAAGCCAGTATGACTCTGAAGTAATTTACGGATCACTTCGCAAGAGTCTTTCTGATAAGGGGGTGGTTTTTTTGGGAATGGACGAGGGTCTTAGGCAATATCCAGATTTAGTAAAAGAGTATTTTGGAAAGGTAATTCCTATGGGTGACAATAAGTTGGCAGCGTTAAACACTGCGGCTTGGTCTGGAGGGTCGTTTATTTACGTACCTAAAGGTGTAGATGTTGGTTTACCACTGCAAACGTACTTTAGAATCAATAGCGAAAATGCGGGTCAGTTTGAGAGAACCTTAATTATTGTCGATGAAGGAGCAAACTTGCATTATATAGAGGGTTGTTCCGCACCGGCATATTCCTCTGGTTCATTACACGCGGCAGTAGTAGAAATATTTGTAAAGAAAGGGGCTAGGTGTCAGTATACCACAGTCCAGAATTGGTACAAAAATGTTTACAACTTGGTAACGAAGAGAGCCAGGGTGGAAGAAGAAGGGTTAATGCGTTGGATAGATGGTAACTTGGGAAGCAAACTAACCATGAAGTACCCGTCGTGTATTTTGGCGGGAAGGAAAGCAAGGGGGGAAACATTGTCAATAGCTTGGGCTGGAGCAGAACAACATCAGGATACCGGAGCAAAAATGATACACTTGGCCCCAGAGACGACCTCGCAAATTTTAAGTAAGTCTATTAGTAAGGGTGGCGGAAGAGCCACTTATCGTGGCTTGGTTCATATTGCTAAAGGAGCTAAGGGCGCTAGGTCAAAAGTGGTTTGCGATGCGCTGATTTTGGACGAAAAATCCCGCTCTGACACATACCCGACAAATAAAATATTTGAAAATGATGTAGTCATGGAACACGAGGCAGTAGTTAGTCGAGTCTCAGAGGAGCAGCTGTTTTATTTAATGTCTCGTGGAATCTCGGAGCACGATGCTGAGGGAATGATAGTAAATGGGTTTTTGGAGCCAGTGATGAGAGAAGTGCCATTTGAATATGCTATTGAAATGAACAGATTAGTTAATTTGGAAATGGAGGGTTCAGTGGGGTAGATCGTTGACCCATAGATCGTAGATAAATGAATATGATAAATACAAATAAATTTGAAATAAATAAACCAGGGAAGTATGAGTATAAAGTGGTGGTGGAAAAGTTAGGTCAAGAGAAACAACTTTTGGGAATTGTGAGAGCAGAAAAGGAGGGAGATTATGAAATAAATATAATAAGCAGACATAAAGTGGGTGAGACGAATTGTAGGGTGGATGTAAAAGGAGTGGTAAGCAATGGGGCGAGAGTGAAAGTAAAAGGGACAGTAAAAATAGACAAAGACGCTGTTGGGTCTGACAGTTTTTTGGCGATGAAACTTTTGATGCTTGACGATAAAAGTAGTGCGGTAGCTGAGCCGGAACTGGAAATAGAAAATAATGAAGTCAAGGCGAGTCACTCGGCCAGTGTAGGGAGAATCGATGAGGAGCAGCTGTTTTATTTGGAAAGCCGAGGTGTATCAAAACCTGAGGCGGAAAAATTAATAATTAAAGGCTTCCTTGGCGAGGTAGAATAAGGTATGTTTGAAGTAGAGAAAATAAGAGTCGACTTTCCGATTTTGAAACGCAAGATTAATGGTTGTAATTTGGTTTACTTGGACAGTGGGGCGACGAGTCAGAAACCAGAGAGTGTGCTGAGGGCGATGGATGACTATTACAGAAATAACAATGCTAATATTCACCGAGGTGTTTATGATTTGTCGGTAGAGTCGACAAAAATGGTAGACGAGGCACGAGAGAAAGTTGCTGAGTTTATTGGTGGGAGAAGTGAGGAAATAGTATTTACGCGGAACGCGAGTGAGTCATTAAATTTAGTTATGTATTCTTGGGGAAAAGAGAATGTTAAAGAAGGTGACGCGGTTTTGGTAACGAAGTTGGAGCACCACTCAAATTTTGTACCTTGGCAGGTGTTGTGTAAGGAAACTGGAGCAGAGTTTAGAGTTATTGGCGTTGACACTAATGGAAGACTGGACCCCACTTCGCTCGACTATGAGTTACGCGGGGCAAGCGGCAAGATAAAGATATTTGCACTGACGGGAGCGAGTAATGCAATTGGGACTCTGGTAGATGTAAATGCGGTTGTCAAGAAAGTAAAAGAGAAAAATCCGGAAGTAGTTGTGGTGTTGGACGCCTCACAAATGGTGCCACACATGAAGGTAGATGTAAGTAATCTGATGGTGGATTTTGTAGCTTTTTCTGGACACAAAATGTTAGGACCAACAGGAATAGGTGTGCTTTGGGGAAAGAAAGAACTACTGAATAAGATGGATCCGTTTTTGTACGGTGGGGATATGATTGGTGAAGTGGGGTTGGAAAGTACAACATGGACAGATTTACCAAACAAATTTGAGGCTGGTACGCCAGACATTGCTGGAATTGTGGGTTTGGGGGCGGCAGTAGATTACCTTACTAGTTTGGGAATGGACAACGTGAGAGGGCATGAGAAAGAACTGACGGAATATGCCTTGGAGAAGTTTGAACAATTAGAAAAAGAGGGTTTGGTGGAGCTTTATGGAGTAAGAAATGCGACAGAAAGAGGGGGGATAATTACTTTTAATGTTAAAGGGATTCATGCTCATGACGCGGCACAGGTTTTGAATAGTTTTGGAATTTGTGTGCGGTCGGGTCAGCATTGTGCGGCGCCACTGGTAACGAGTTTTGGGGTTATGGCGATGGTAAGGGCCACTTTTTATGTTTACAATACTAAGAGCGAAATTGATTATCTGGTAGAAAAAATTAAAGAAGTACCAAAAGTTTTTGTCTAGTATGGACTACGCTGATGAAATAATTGATCACTACAAGAATCCAAGGAATTTTGGGGAGCTTGCTGTGGCAGATATAACAGTAAATGAAGCAAACTCTTCTTGTGGGGATGTGGTGCAAGTACAAGTAAAAAGTAACAAGGAAAAAGGAAAAAGTGATGTGATAATTGAAAAAATGATGTGGCGAGGGGTGGGGTGTGCGATATCAACAGCTGCCGCTTCGATGTTGTCGGAAAAAGTAGTGGGAATGAGCTTTGTTGAGATTGAGAAAATGGGAGATAAAAAAATGGTTGAAATGTTGGGTGGGACAATAAATGAAGGGAGAATGAAGTGCGCAACTTTAGCTTACAGAGCGTTATTAAAATCAATAAAGAAAAATGAATGACATAAAAAACACTTTATTAATAATTGGAGGAAGCGTAGTAGTGGTTTTGGCGATTATTTTTGGCTTATCAAGGATAGGCGATGTGGGTAAAAGTGTAACTAGTGCCGATCAGCAGGAACTTGTTAATGGAGCAAGATTCATAAAAGAAAACCTTTCTACCAGTTCAGGGCAAGTTGTGGTAACAGTGGTGACTTTTGCTGATATTCAGTGTCCGGCTTGTAAAGCAGCAAAAGAAGTTTTAAAAACTTTAGAAACTATGTCTGGAGTAAGGTATGTAGTCAGGCACTTTCCTTTGCCAGCCAGTCTTCATAAGTATTCAGTGATTTCTGCCAAGGCGGTTGAAGCTGCTAGAGTGCTAGGAAAAGGATGGGAGATGATGGACTTGATGTTTGAGAAACAGTCCGAATGGTCGGACGATCCAAAGCCGGAGAAGAGGTTTATAGAGTATGCAAGAGACCTGGGTTTGGATGAAAAGAAGTTTGAAGAAACTATGAACTCGTCTGAGGTAAGCAACTTTCTTCAGGAGGACGTATTGCTGGCAAATAAGCTAAGACTGTCAGGAACTCCATCGGTATTTGTTAATGGAGAGTTAACGGCAGTACCATTTGTAATGGATAAAGTTAAAGAATTACTGAACAAATGAGTATTAACTTATTGGCGATCACATCAACAGCCTTGGTTAATGGTCTTAACCCTTGTGGAATAGGGATGATGATAACTTTTTTGGGATACTTACTGGTATTTGGTCCCACTTCGCGAGACGCTACACAGGGTAAAAGTCAAATACTAAAAAGTGGATTGTTGTATTTGCTTAGTGTGTTTGTGACTTATTTGTTTTTGGGACTATTTTTTTATGGTTTGGCGTTTTACTTACAGAGATTGTGGCTAGCTAGTTTTTTTAAGTACATTATGGCTTTGATTTTGGTGAGTGCGGGAGTAATTCAACTTAAGGATGTTTTTTGGCCCAATTTGCCGGTACACCTTAGAATGAGTGACCTTGGCTACAAAAAAATTAATACTTTACTGGCTGGATCTGGAAAGTGGATGGCGGTAGTGGTAGGCGTATTAACAACGGCCTTTTCAACGCCTTGCATGTTGCCGCTTTACATCGGGACGACTTCTTACATTGCTAGGTCTGGTTTGCCAATGTGGCAAGTGTTTGGCTTGTTTATGTATTACAACTTTATTTTTATTTTGCCGATACTAGTAATTCTGTTAGTAATGGTTGGGGGTAAACAGGTAGTGGAGATGAAGGAGTGGGAGCATAAATACAACAAACAACTTCGGTTTCTGATGGCTGTTTTTTTGTTTGGTATAGCTTATTTCCTAGTAAAGTAAATGAGAATTGCATCGATGATGGGACCAAAAAAGCAGATTGGAAAGGTGGTGAGAAAGAGTTTAATTGCCGAGAAAGTTTATGAGGTTGATATTTTTTTACCAGAAGTCACTTTGTTTAGGTCGGGACAGTACGTAAGTGTTAAGGTGAACGATCAGGGATTGCGCAGGTCCTATTCTGTTGTTTCTTATTCTGACAAAGTAATTACTCTTCTGGTCGATGTTGGTCCGGGTGGGGTGGGGTCGATACTGTTTGAGAAGATAAACGTAGGTGAGGAGATTGAAGTAATGGGTTTTTTGGGTAATTTTTTTGTAAATAGAGACGACTTGGAAACAAAAAAAGAAATTTACTTTGTGGCGACAGGGACAGGAGTGGCGCCGTTTTTGCCAATGCTTTTTGACCTAAAGGAACGTTACCTTGGAAAGGTAGTCTTGTGGTGGGGAGTGAGGTTTGTGAGAAGGGTATATTGGCAAAATGTTTTGGAGAGGTTAAAAAATGACTGGAGTGCTTTTGATTATGAAATGTATGTTTCAAAGCCAGAGACTGTTTGGCGGGGAAAGGTGGGTAGAGTGGGTGATGATTTGGATAAGGTAAATGTTAAAAAAACTTCTTGGTATTTGTGTGGGTCTACTGGGATGATAGAACAATTGAAGGTGCGGATGATTGCACGAGGAGTAGCTGGTGATGATGTTAATTATGAAAAATTTTTTTAATAATGGAAGAAAAAATTCGCGAAAAATTAAGGCAAGTGATAGACCCAGAGCTGGGAATTGATATTGTCTCTCTTGGCCTTATTTATGATATTAGATATGAAGGTGGAGAGGCAGAGATAGACTTGACTCTCACCAGTCCGGGGTGTCCCTTGGCTGGCGTTATTGATATGGAAATAAAAAAGGCCCTGGCAAAATTACCAGAGATAAAAGGTTTGCATATAGAGCTAGTTTGGGATCCGCCTTGGACGAAGGAATGTATTAGTGAGGAAGTTAGAGCGGAGCTAGGAATAGATTGAAGCATGAATTACGAATTATGAATCATGGGTGGTAGAATTTGAGAATGGATAAAAGATCTGTTGCCTTGTTTGACTTTGATAAAACAATTTATAAAGATTTCTCGATTTTTACATCTACTAGGTATTTGATTGATCAAGGATATTTGGAAACATTGGTGGAAGTGGAGATGATGGAAGAGTATGGGAAATATAAACTAGGAGTAAAGGACTACAAGCAAACTGCTGAGGAGATGATAAAAATCCAAGCAAAAGCAATGGAGGGGCTGGACTTTAGCGTAATGAGGGATAAGATGATAGACTTTTTTGCAGAGAATGAAGATAGATATTTTTCTTATTTTGAGAAAATTTTGCCAAAATTAAAAGAAACCCATGACGTATACTTGGTGACCGCAAGTTCTCAGCTTGTGGCAGAAGCAATTGAGAAAAGATTTGGTTTAGATGGGCACCTTAGCACCATTTATGGTGTGGCTGATGGTCGGTTGACAGGGGAGGTAGAAATGTCACTGGTGGGAGAGAAGGGTAAAGAGATAGAAGAATTGCTTATCAAATACGAAGGCAAGACTATGGCTTTTGGGGACTCGGATAGCGATATAGAAATGTTAGAGATGGTAGATATACCAGTTTGTATTGAGCCAACAGGAAAATTAAAAGAAATGGCAGAAGAGAAAGGCTGGTTGACGGTGACAGAAGAAAGTGCCAATGAGAAGATACTGAAGGTTTTGGAGTGATAAAATTTGGAAATGGATAGAATCACAGAAGAGCAACTCACCGCTGCGTATAAATTGATGGACGATGGTAATACTGGTGAGTCAATAAAGTTGTATTTTGGTTGTTTGCTCACGAACACTAAGGATAGTGATCCCGTTGCGCTTGTGCACGCATTGGCTGGGATAAGTACAAATTTTAAAATATTAATTAGAACAAGCACGACGAATATTTACAAGAATTTGACAGTAGCCTATGCTTTAGAGAGTTACAAGGTAGCAGAGGAGAACAAAGATAAAATTGATAATGAGACCTTGTCGGTTGCATATAAGGCGTGGGCTGACGCTTTGATGATGAGTGGAAGAACCAAGGAAGCTCTGCCCGTTTTTGAACAGGCGTACGAGGTATCTGTTAAGGGCTCTCCCGCCAAGCTTAGTTCAAAAGCACATATTGGAGGAGTGAAATACTTATTAGGACAGAAAGAAGAAGGTAAAAAAGTGGTGGAGGAAGTTTTAAAAGACATACGAACAATTGATGTGGATAATCACTCAATTAGAATTTTGGAGACAGGTTGTTTAAATGGTTTAGCAAAAATGTATGCATTAGATGGGAACAAAGAGTTGGCACTAAAGACTATAGAAGAATCAATTGTGGTAGCTTCTAAATATCAACTGCCTGTTCGATTGCGTGAAGCTGAAGAAATTAAAGACAAGATTATATCGGGAGTTGTTGAGTTTGATCTGTGATCGAATACAGTGTGTTTAGTAGGTGATAAAATAGGTTTTATGAATAAAGTAATGGAAGAGAGGCTTAACAAAGCCAATACTTTACGGGAGGAAGAAAAGTATGGTGACTCGGCAAAGGAGTACACGGAAGCGTTGATTGACTGTGTAAAGACGAGCGACTTTGAAGGGATGGTACATGCTTTGGGGGGTATGAGTTTGGTGATGAAGCATCAGATTGCTAGTGGTGGCGAGCTGTTTAGGAGACTGACTTTGGCTTATGCCTATGAGAGTTATAAAGTGGTTGAGGAGAATGGCAATAGAATATCGCCTTATATCCAATCAATTGGATATAGGTGTTATGGGGATGGATTGCTGATGAGTGGAAAGGTAGAAGAGTCGCTTACGTATTTTGAGAAATCATTGGAGATTTCACCAGCTGATAGGTGTGAGAAGGGAAACCTCAAGGCACATATTGGGGGAATAAAATATAAACTTGGACAAAAAGATCAAGGGATTGCAGAGATTAGGGAAGCGCTTGAGGATATTAGAACTGGAGACATGACACAGTATGCACCTAGAGTCTGGGAAACGGGGTGTTTGAATAAATTAGCGATTGCCAGTGCGCTGGAGGGTAAAAAGCAAGAAGCTTTGGTGACCATAAAAGAATCAGTAGAGATCGCCAGAACACACAATTTAACTATCCGTTTGCGCGAAGCTGAAGAGATATTGAAGAAAATTGAGGAAGGTAGAACTGACTTTGGAGTTTAGTGTAAACTTAAAATTATGCGGGTGATATTAGGAGCAGATCATGGAGGGTTTGAGATAAAGGAGAGGGTTTTAGCGTACCTTGAGCAAGAAGGGTACCAGATTGAGGATGTAGGGGCTTATCAGCAGAATGGAGATGATGATTATGTAGATTATGCAGTAAAGGCAGTACAGGAGATGAAGGATGGGGATCGGGTGATTTTGTTTTGCAGAAATGGGATGGGAATGGCGATAACAGCAAACAAGCACAAAGGTGTGCGCTGTGGTTTGGGGTTTGGGTTGGAAGCAGTTATAAAAGGCAGACAGGATGATGATATAAACGCTTTGGCGATACCGGCAGACTACTGTACTGATGAAAGGATAAAGGAAATGATTAAAAATTTTTTAGAAACAGAATTTAATGGTAGTCAGCGTTATGCAGATAGACTGCAAAAATTAGCAAATATAGAAGAAAAATGGTTGAAATAGTGCCAGCTATTTTAGAGAAAGATGCGACCTCTTTTGAAGAGAAGTTAAAAAAGATTTGGGGGGAAGCAAAAAAGGTGCAAGTAGATATAATTGACGGGAAGTTTGCTCCCGTTGAGACGGTAGAACCGGAGGTGTTACTAAATATAGATACAATTGTTGATTTTGAGGGTCACCTGATGGTGGAAAGGCCGGAAGATTGGGTTGAGAGGTGCGTTGCGGCTGGAATGACTGGCTTGTTTGGACAAGTAGAAAGAATGGTCGATGTAGTTAGGTTTGTGGCTGATACGCAAGCGGCAGGTTTACGAGTAGGTTTGGCTTATGACATAGATACTCCACTTACCGATTTGGAGAAGTATATAAATGATTTGGATGCAGTTTTATTAATGTCCACCAAGGCAGGTTCGCAAGGGATAAATGAGTTTGACAATCGAGTTTTGGAAAAAATTAAGCAGGTAAGAAAGATAAATAAAAGGATAGTAATTGTGGTTGATGGTGGACTCGATGTACCTAATATAAAAAAATGTTTTGCCGCAGAATGGGCAGAGGAGCTAAGCGAAGACGAGCTAGACAGAAACTTTGGAAAGATGGAGTTTGCTGTAGGAAGTGAAATTTTTGAAGCAGACGATATTAAAGAAAAATTAGAAGAATTAGAAAGTTTGGGAGTAAGATAGTCTTGATTATTATGGGGCTTTATTGCTATAGTTAAATATGCTCATAAAAAACATGAAGGCTGTTACTATTTTTGGGTTTGCAGATTGTCAATCTAACGATCCGCTGTATCGCCAGGCACAAGAAGTGGCGAGGGTGTTGGCAGAAAATGGTTTAGAGATTGTAAATGGTGGTGGTCCAGGTGTGATGCGAGCAGCAACAGAAGGAGCTCACGATGGTGGAGGTGTAGCGACAGTGGCGACGTTTTATCCGAAGTTTATTGAAAATTTTGAAGGTAAAGATCACCTGAACAAAGCGGATAAGGAAATCATTATGAATAATTATGTAGACCGAACAATGAAGCTTTTGGAGTTGGGGGACGCGTATGTGATTTTTAATGGAGGAACTGGAACTCTTTCTGAGTTTGGAATGGCTTGGGGTTTGGCCTATTTATATTTTGGTCATCATAAACCATTTATTTTGTATGGAGATTTTTGGTTTCCGATTATGGAAAGTTTGGTGGCAAACATGAAGATTGCGGATGCAAGACCAGACTCTTTAAAAGTTTATAGAATTGCGACTACTCCAGAGATGGTTTTAAAGTATTTGGAAGAATTTGATTCTGAACTAATGAGTCATGGAAACCACAGAGAAGTTGTAGATCCAGGGAATGGTGAGACGGCATTTTTGCACTAGATTTTGTTAAGATTAATTCATGGATTTGGTTTTGAAAGCTAGCCTTGTGCGTGAGAGGGTTATAAAAATGCTTACGGAGGCTGGTTCTGGTCACCCGGCTGGAGCATTGGGTTCGGCTGATTTTTGGACATGGCTTTATTTTGGAGGTTTTTTGAACTACGACCCTCGGAATCCTTGGATGGAGGATAGAGATAGAGTGGTGTTGTCAGCAGGTCATTATTGCCCAGTTCAATATGCTGTTTTGGCTGAGGCTGGATATTTTTCCGTAGAGGAATTGTCGACTTTAAGACAAATAGGAAGTAGATTGCAGGGTCATCCAGTAGCAAGAAGGTTGCCTGGTATTGAGAACAGCAGTGGTCCGCTTGGTCAGGGAATTAGTGTGGCGGTAGGAATGGCTTTAGCAGATAAAATAGATAAGAAAAACAAAAAAGTCATTTGTTTCATGGGAGATGGGGAACAGAATGAGGGGCAGGTGTGGGAAGCATATATGAGTGCCAACAAATATAAATTGGCAAATTTACTAGTAGTGATTGACAGAAATAACATTCAAATTGATGGATTTTCGGAATCGGTGATGCCGCTTGAGCCACTTGTAAACAAGATGGAATCTTTTGGTTTTAAAGTGATTGAGGTAAATGGTCACGACTTTGAAGAAATTGAGAGAGCTTTTAGGTTATACGAAGTGACACATGACAAACCCAGCGTAATAATTTTAAGGACGATACCGGGTAAGGGAGTTGGTTTTATGGAGAATAATTATGATTGGCACGGAAAAGCACTACAAGTTGGGGAGACAGTTCAAGCTTTAATGGAACTTAATAAAATTAGAACTTTAGAAGGGAAAGTGGTAAATGATTAATAGGGAAATGAACTTAGTGGAGAGTTGGGAGGGTTTGGCTAAGAAGCCAATGAGGGATGGCTATGGTGAAGAGTTGGCACTTTTAGCTAAAAGTAACACAAATATCGTGGCGGTGGTAGCAGATTTGGCAGATAGCTTGAGACTTGATCTTTTTAGGAAAGATTTTCCCGATCGTTTAATTGAGCTGGGGATACAGGAGCAGAATATGATGAGTTTAGCGGCTGGGCTTTCTATGTCTGGTAAGATACCAACAGTAAACTCTTTGGCTTGCTTTAACCCCGGATATAATTGGAATCAGTTAAGAGTGTCCGTTTGCTTGACAAAGGAAAATGTAAAGGTAATAGGTGGACATGCAGGATTTGGAAATGGAGTGGATGGAGCAAATCAACAAAGTTTTGAAGATTTGTCTTTGACTAGAGTTTTACCAAACTTAGTAGTGCTGTCACCTGTTGATTATGAACAAGTAAAGAAAGCAGTAAGGGCGATGATGGATTATAAGGGTCCGGTTTATCTGAGGATAACAAAACCAAGCAGAGAGGTAATAACTACAGAGACAACACCTTTTGAAATTGGGAAAGGGCAGTTATTTTGTGGCGGAAGAGATGTAACGGTTGTAGCTTGTGGGGTGGGAGTGACTGAAGCAATGAAAGCAGCTTTGGAGTTAGTTGGGGAGGTAGAGGTGGAAGTGGTAAACATGCACACTATTAAACCAATCGACAGAGAAATAATTATTAGATCGGTTAAAAAGACAGGATTGGTGGTAACAGTAGAAGAACATTCAATAATCGGAGGATTGGGGAGCGCAGTTTCAGAGATAATAGCAGAAGAAAAAATTGGAGCAAAGCTGGTTAGAATTGGAATGCCGGACTGTTTTGGAGAAAGTGGAGATCCGGGAGAGTTGTTGAATAAATATCAAATAAACAAGGACAGAATTATTAAAGAAGTTAGAAATCTGATTTTCGCAAAATGATTGAAAAAAATGGTAAGGTTTTACTTTTGGCTTATGATCAGGGATTTGAACATGGTCCGGTTGACTTTGATGAGACCAATGTTGACCCGGCACATATAATGCAAATTGCAAAAAATGGATGTTTTACTGGAGTGGTTTTTCATGAAGGGGTTGCGAGTAGATATTATGAGAAGGAAAGTGAAGTCCCACTTGTGATCAAACTAAATGGTAAAACGTCTTTTTATAGTGAAGAACCAAGATCTTTGCAGCTTTGTACAGTGGATCGTGCTGTGGAACTAGGTGCTGTTGGAATTGGTTATACAATTTATGTAGGGAGTAAATATGAGGAAGAAATGATGGTAGAGTTTTCTCGAATAGAAGATGAGGCTCATGCTAAAGGACTTAGTGTGATTGCTTGGATGTACCCGAGAGGTTCAAAAGTTGCAGGTAGAGAATCAGAGCGTGATGTGGTGGCCTATGCTGCTCGTTTGGGGTTAGAGCTTAATGCGGACTATGTTAAGGTGCCATATACGGGAGATACAGAGAGTTTTTCTTGGGTGGTGAGAGCGGCGGGAAAAACTGGGGTGTTGGCGCAAGGTGGTAAAAAAATAGAAGAGGGTGAGTTTTTGGAGGAAGCGAGCGAAATAATGAGAGCGGGAGCTAGGGGTATGGCGGTGGGGCGAAATATTTGGCAAGATAGACATCCTGATAGTATTTCTAAAAAGCTATCGGATATCATTTTAAATGATGAATGAATTTAGCAATGACTCAGACATACTAGTGAATATTTATAAAGAAGATGAGCTGGGCGAAAAATCCGAAAAGATTTGGGTGGTTGCGGAACCGGTTCTTAAAGACTGGCAACAAAGATTAACCAACTTTGGAACGAGACATCATTTGCAGATATCAAAGACAGTTGAAGAGTTTGCTGGTTTGTTTGGTAAAAAAGTTCCAGAAAAACTCGATGTAGACCTCCATTTTATGGCGCAAAAAGATAGTTCGAAAGGCGAACCGGCTTCAGGACTTGTTGACTTAATGCTTTTACCTGATGGAGGTACGGATGTTTTTTATTGGTTGGGTGAGGTAACCCGTTTACCAAATGACGGACAAAAGGAACTTGAAGAAGAAGAAAGAAGAGTTACTGTAAAGGTAATACATGAAGAGATACACCAAGAATTTCAGAGAAATAATCCGGTATTTTTGGACGTACTAAAAGAGGTTGACGGCGATGAAGAAATTATAAAAATGAGAGTTGAGCTGATGAAAAATCAGTTGGGATACTTGGAACCTGAAGCTGAGCTTGTAGCAATATATCTTGAGCAGTATGCTAATTGCAGATTACAAGAAGATGTTTCTAACGAGAGTATTTTTAATGGTTTGACAGTTGAATACCGTGTCGATGAAAAAAGATTTCATGAAATTACTAAAGCGGTAATAAGGGAAAACAATACTGAAAAATGGAAGAATGGAGGACCGTATAAAAAACTCGTTGATGGTTGGAGGGAGATATATGGTAGCGAGACCAGAAATATTGAGTTAGTTGGTTTTCAGAGTGGACCAAGTCAAAAAGCACCAGATGAACTTTCGATTTACGAACTTGGTGAAAAGATTGTCGATTTTTCGTTAGTGGAGAGATACATTTTAGAAGGAAAGCGATTTGATCTGGTATTTATGAAAGAACTTTATAAAATATTTTTGGACATACGTGGCACATGATATGAGGACGTACAAGGTAGTCATTTTTGACCAGTAATTGAAATACAGTGATGTTAATTGTAAAAATTTAGAGTTTGATGCTGTATATATTTTAAAGAGTTTTGGGAGCGTTAAAGGTGGTTGTTTTGTTAGAATGAGTTATGCAGAAAATTGTGGTTATTGGGGCAAGTGTGATAGATGTGATATTGAAGTCTGATAGTTTTAAAGTTATAAAATCTCACGAAGTGGAAATGGGTGTGGCGTTATGTGAGGTTTTGGGCGGTAAGACAGATGCGCAGAGCGGGGTGATATCAACTGGTGGCGGGGGAAGTAATGTGGCTGTTGGTTTAAGAAGACTTGGTGAGTCAGTGAAAATTGTCTCAAGAGTTGGTGATGACGATTTTGGAAGAATTTTAAAGTCTGACTTAGATAGGGAGATGGTAGATATTGGTATGCTGAAGGAATCGCCCGGAATGACAGGTTTTTCTAGTGTATTAGTGGCAGAAAATGGAGCTCGTTCGATTGTGACTTTTAGGGGAGAGAGTGCAAACTTTAGGCCAGAAGATGTAGATTGGAAAACAATAGAAAAGGCAGATTGGGTACAATTATCTAGCCTTGGAGGTAATATTGACTTGCTTGAGGATATTGTTACTTTTTGTCACCAAAAAGGTATTCGAGTAGGGGCAAACCCTGGAATAATGGAAATAGAATCTAAGCATTTTTTACAAAGAGTGTTGCCAAAATTGAACCTATTGAGTCTTAATAGACAAGAAGCTTCTATACTTTCTGGTATTGAGTTTGAGAGAGAAAAAGAGATGATGGTCTTTTTGTCGGGTTTTGGTTTAGGAATTGTTGCTGTTTCTGATGGGAAGAGAGGTGCCAGTGTTATCAGAAATGGCAAGTGGATAAAAATGGAGGCATTCAAAAATGGGTCGGTGGATGATACCGGAGCTGGAGATGCCTTTGTAGTGGGAATAGTTGATGGTTTTATTAACAATAAGAGTATAGAAGATTGTTTAAAAATGGGGATTGCAAATGGCAGTAATGTTGTGTCATTTATGGGGGCCAAAAGAGGTTTGTTAAGACAGGAAGAAATGAAAAAAAAGTCTAGGAAAAAGTTAATGGTGGTTGAAGAAGTGCTATAGTGATTGCTTGGTTTTTTGTGGTTAAATGGATCTGTGTATGGATAAGCCTAAAATTTTTGCTACTCATGTTTTTATGAGGAACTATTTGCAAAAAATATCTGATACTTATGATGTTGTGGTTTTTAATGGCAAGGATATCACTCGAAAAGGTTTGCTAGAAGGTGTGAAGGGGGCAAGGGCAATAGTTTGTTTGCTTACAGAAAAAATTGATGCTGAGGTTATGGATGCAGCAGGTGCTGATCTTAAAGTGATTTCGAATTATGCTGTAGGTTATGACAACATAGATATTGAAGAGGCAACAAAGAGAGGGGTGTGTGTTACAAATACGCCAGGAGTGTTAACAGAGTCAGTAGCGGAACATGTAATTGCTTTGATAATGTGCTTGTATAGAAGAGTTGTTGAGGGTGATAGATTGATTCGAAAAGGAGGTTTTTTGGGTTGGGAACCTGATCTTTTGTTGGGTACAAGTTTGAAAGATAAGATAATAGGTATTGTTGGCTTGGGTAGAATTGGAAGATGGACGGCTCGTTTGGCAAAGGCAGTAGGAATGAGGCCAATATACTTTAATAGAACTAGAAACTTGGAGTTTGAGGAAGAGTTAGATTGTAATTATCACAGCTTAGATAAGTTGCTTTCTATGTCTGACGTGATTAGTTTATCTGTGGCGCTTAATGAGGAGACAAGGAATCTAATTGATTACCAGATGATTGAAAAAATGAAAAGAACAGCCTTATTAATAAACACAGCACGCGGACAAATTGTCAATCAACATGATTTGATAAAGGCTCTTGAAAACGGATTGATAGCTGGGGCTGGAATAGATGTTTTTGAAGATGAAAAAAGAATTCCTGAAGAGCTAAAAAAAATGAGTAACGTGGTATTAACACCACACATTGCTTCGGCTACAGTCGAAGCAAGAAACGCGATGGCAACTGTTTTAATTGATAACTTGGTTGATGCTTTGGAAGGTAGAAACCCAAGCTGTTTGATTAATAAAGAAGTTTATAATTATGACTAGAAATAATTTTACAGAGGATGAGACTGAGATAGAAGTTGAGCACGTTGTTCGCAAGGAAAAAAAGAAAAAAACAAAAGAAGAGAGAAGTAGAGATAGGAGGGCTGTTTTTTTGGTCCTGTTTTTTTTACTGATGGCTACCTTTCTTTTTTGGTTGAAGGCAGTTTTAGTTGATGGCAAAAAGATTTTGAAGAATCCAGACGATTTTGTTGTGGAGGAGGGCGAGAAAACTAAGAATGATGAGGTTGACGTTTTTTACGTAAAATACAAGATTTAGTAGCTGGCTTGTTATTTTTTGGTTGTTTTCATTTAGATGCAAGTTGTGGGGAAAGCAGAGATTGAAATATTTTAGACCATATAGGAGAAGCCCCGGTAATTCCTGAGGCTATTCTGGACATGGGCTGACTGTTGTTGTTACCAACCCAGGTTGCCACTAAAAAGTTCTTGTTGTAGCCGATTGTCCAATTGTCCCTTAAGTCATTGCTGGTGCCTGTTTTTACAGCTATCTTGTGGCCTTTAATATTCAGAACTGAATTTGTTCCAAAAGCGTTGGACCTTGCGATGTTGTCTGCGAGAATGTCTGTTATGTTTTTGGCTGTACTGACACTAATTACTCTTCTTGGAAGGCATGGATCTTGATCGTAGTACTTGTTTCCCTCAACTTTAGTCTCATTTAGGCAGTTGTTTTTTAGATATACTTTTTCGTTTCCCTTTTTGATTTCTTTGATTACAACTAAAGGTGTAAGAATGCCGTCGTTTGCAAACGCAGAGTAGGCTGTTGAAAGTTCTGTCATTTTAACTTCTAAACTACCCAAACTCATCGAGAGTCCAAATCTTTTTGGGTCGTCCCAATTATTGATACCCATTTTGCGAGCAAATTTGGCAAAGTTTTCTATTCCGTTTTCTTTCAGAATGAGCACGGATGGTATATTGTATGAATTTGCTAAGGCTTGTTTTAACGTAACTTTTCCGTGGAATTTACCATCGTAGTTTTTTGGTGTCCATGATTGGTTGTTATTGTAAAGAATTGTAATAGGTTTGTCTTCGATAGTGTCGGTTGGTTTTTTTTTGTTTTCGAAAGCTAAGGCGTAGTTTAAGGGTTTTATCGAGCTTCCAGGCTGTCTTAATGAAGTGGTGAGATTTACCTGTCCGTTGTTTTCAAAATCGAAGTAACTTTTAGATCCCACCATTGCTAAAATTTCTCCCGTGACTGGATTTGCAATTAGACTAGATCCGTTAGTTACATTCAATTTTTTAAGTTTGTTGATTTCGTCACTAACTGTTTTTTGGGTTTCGTTTTGGAGCTTGCTATCTAAAGTCGTAGTGACAGTTAAACCACCGTGGTTAACTATGTTCTCGCCAAGTTCTTTTATTAACATTTCTTTGACTAGCATGACAAAGTGAGGTGCAATGATGTTGTTTTTTGTAC
>CAZQDQ010000005.1:0-921 GCA_964592455.1 uncultured Pseudomonadales bacterium | reverse complement strand
AAGATAAGATTTTCTGCTAAGGCGTTTTGGTATTCCTTATCAGTGATAAATCTGTTTTTTAGCATTTGATCTAAAACGAGCCTTTTTCTTTCTAGGCCAAGATTAATGTTGTCTCCAAAAGGCGAATATTTGCTTGGAGCTCTAGTGATGCCAGCAAGATATGCGGATTGACTTAGGCTTAAATCGGTGGCGTTGATGCCAAAATACTGTTTAGAGGCTTCTTGTATTCCGTAGGCTGGTCCACCAAAACCAACCTGATTCAAATAAATTTCAAAAATTTTGTCTTTTGGGAAGATGAGTTCTACTTTAATTGCGAGAATCAGCTCTTTTACTTTTCGAATAAAAGTTTTTTCGTTGGTTAAAAGAGTGTTTTTTACAAGCTGTTGGGTTATAGTCGATCCACCTTCGACTTTGTTGTCAAGTGTATTTCTATAAAGTGCCCGAAAAAGTCCAGATGTGGAGAATCCGTGGTGCTTATAAAAGTCTTTGTCCTCAGCAGCTAAAAAGGCATTTGTAGTGTGTTTTTGAAGACTGTTTAACTCTATAACACTTCTATTTTCTTCTTCAAAGACTTGATAAAGAAGAACTCCGTTGCGGTCTAAAATTTTTGTTGAGACTTTGTCGGGATAGTTTTCTAATTGTTTTGGGTCAGGTAAAGAATAGTAAAAAATAGTTAAATTTCTTACAACGTATATGGTTAAAAGTATTAGGACGAGAACAATAAGAGAAGAACTCTTTAATAGGTTGAATTTTAGTTTTGGAATTTTGCTGAGAATCAGCCTAATAGCAAGAAAGACAACAAACAGCAATCGGTATATAGGTAAACCGATATAAAAAAATATGGTTTTTTTTTGTTTCTGGTTTTGGAATAAACATTGAAATGAAAGGCCAGAAAAGGAATATTTTAAAATTATAATAAAC
>CAZQDQ010000004.1:0-24524 GCA_964592455.1 uncultured Pseudomonadales bacterium | reverse complement strand
CAACCAAAACTTCTTAAGCATCATTTAGACATTAAAACCAAAATCCAAAATCATCATTTTGTTTTTATCCCCTTCCAAGGCCACCTTCGTTTCCACTTTGCTCATACAGGACCATATCTAAAAAAGTTAGTTGAAAAATCGAAACTATCACTAACAATAACCAAAACAAAAAGAAATTACCTCATTCACAGCTAAAAAAACAAAAAAATTATATTGACACTGCTGCGCCTTTTTGCCATACTTAACTCAACATGGCAAACGACACTTACGGAAATTTCCCTAAACCACTGTCCTCATCAGATGACCAAAGTTCACACAACAACTCCACTATCACACCAGATAACAAAACACCAAAACCACCAGAGTTCGAACCAACTCCAGACGAACTTCCCACATCCAAAAAAACAGAGGGCCAACCTACAACTCCCTTCGCACCCAACGACCCACTTGACCTATTAAAAGACGAAGATCCTATCCCGCCATCCCTGCCAACACCAACTACCCCAACAGAGCCCCCACCTTCTCCAAAAGCGGACTTGCAACCAGCAACTATCCCTACAAACCTACCTGCCGCCCCAACCTCATCCCTATTGACTATCATTCTCCTTCTTCTGGCTGGCGTTGGTATTTCTGCTTCGATTTTTATGTATTCCCAATCAGCCGTTCTTCGTAAACAACTAGCCGACATCACTAAAACTCTAGAGCAGCAAAAAACAACCATTACTCCAACACCAACTCCAACAATTATTGAAATCCCTTCACCAACTCCAACTGCCAGCCCTACAGCAACAGTAAGCCTCACCCCAACCTTATCCGTTACCCCAACAGCCAGCATTTCTGCGGGTAAAGTCATCCCTCTAAGTCTTGCTCCTCAGGCCTTAAAGATAGGCTTAAACCACGAGCCAAACGCCCAACTCTTGTTGGTAAAAATCGAAAACGGCCATGACCAAGATAACTACCTATTAAAATATTTTTTCCGCAAAGACTTAACCACCAAAAAGTACTTCTATGTCACCATTGACAGCAAAAATGAATCTGAAATCAAAACCAGTGCTGTTTACGTCAACCCCGACAACAATATTCCCTCTTTAAACGATCAAGTTTTGGGCAACAAACTAGGAGCCGATTTCCCAGAAGTTTACAAAACCGTAACTGACCTATGCACTCAGGATTACCCAAGTGTCTCTTGCAAACAACTGCCTACAGCCGCTCAATTTATTCAATCTGGAAATATTAATATTTGGCAAATTACTCTAACTTCAGGAACCGATAAGCTGGTTTACCAAATCAATAGTAAAACCAAAGAAGTCCTCTTTAAACCGGCCAAAAACTAACAAATAAGTCTTACTTAATAGAGTCCAAATAAAGCGTTGTCCCACTAAACTCACCGCTAACTTCAACACTTTTTCCTACAAAAGACCCTAAATCTAACTTTCTACTCGTTATTTCAGTGTTACCAGTTTTTGTCTGCAAAAAAAACTTTCCCGCTGCCTGCACAACGGTACCAGTTAGGCTCACACCTGGCCTATCTTCAGCCACTTCTTTTGTCATATCAACAGTCACAGATCGATTCTCAACCAGCTCACACCCAGAAAAAACCACAGCCGTGAGAAACAGCATTATGCCTGCAGACACTCTCATTTTTTTAGTCATAGTTACTATAGTATTCAATTTCCTTTCGGTAGTCAAACCACACCTTTTAAGATAAAATAAATAGGTTCTTGTAGCTTCACAAATATACCTATGCCGTCATAGCTCATCTGGCAGAGCACGTTCTTGGTAAGAACGAGGTGTTGGGTTCGAGACCCAATGACGGCTCCATGCCGAGGTGGTAGAGTGGACAAATACACGAGTCTGTAAAACTCGCGGCGCAAGCCTACACAAGTTCGAATCTTGTCCTCGGCACTCTTTCCTTTTTTTGCTAGAATGAAACTACATGGCAAGTCACATCTACAACGTCAAGCAGGCAGCAAAAATACTAGGTCTTTCAACCAATACTACCTACAAATACTTAAATGAAGGTCGCATCCGTGCCGCCCGCGGAAACGTTAGAGGCACCTTTATTATTACTCACAAAGCTCTAGAAACTTTTTTGGGTACCAAACTGCCAGATGACCCTCTTAAAGAACTTGACCCCCAAAATCTTATCCCTGGGCTTTCAGAAACCGATGAAGCCATAATAGAAATTACACCTCCTAGTTTTTCCACTACAGTTAGCCGCACCATACTGACGCTGTCCCTGCTAAGTATCGTCACACACACTGTTTTTACAAAACAAACTCCATATCTTGGCCCAATAAACCAAGTTATAACCATATTTCTTTTTTCTTTGCTTCTGTATCAATACGGGGGTTTTACAAAAAAATAGATGTCTGACACCAAACCCAAAAATAATAATTTGGATAACCACTTATTTATTATAGGTGGCCTAGTAACATTGGTGCTAACTCTCTCAGCCTTATTAAACTTAAATGACCAAAATACTCAAATCACCCTGCTTCTTTTTTTGCCAATACCTCTTTATTTTCTTTTTCTCTTTCTAAAAAAAATCTTAAACCTCATACATGTTTTTTTAAACCTATACCAAAAACCATCCCTATTTTTTGGTGAATTTAGTCTTAAAGAATTTTTTCAACAAACAGACTCACTCTTTCTGGTCACCATTGTTTTACTTTCTCTACTAGTTTCAGTTGTTATGTATCAAATAAGTTACGCCATACTAACATGAAAAACACCTCAATTATTTTGTATTATGGTCTCTTTATTTGTCTGGTCCTCACTATAACTGGAATAATTTCAGCGAAAGAGGTAAACGACTTGCTGGCTAGTTTTATATATTTGCCGCTTATCTTTTACTTTTCCATTCAGATAATCAACCAAAGAATCAAAAACAAACCTCCAGAAGTAAAAAACAAAAAAGGCTACCGCAAACAACAATCCAAGGAAGTAATCTATCCTACCCAAATTGAAAACCCCAATGTCTCAGACAACGACAAAAGATTATTCCTAAAGCTAATAGGGTCAGCTGGTTTTTCTTTGCTCTTTATGGCCCTCTTTACCAAAAAAGCCCAAGCAGCCTTCTTTGGCAGTGTTCCTGGCCCTGGTGTGGTTAGTGTCAAAAATATCGCCGGTGAAAAAATTGACCCTGCCGAATCTCATCCTACTGATGGTTACGAAATAACCGAAATAGACGATGCCAGCTCCCCTGCCTACTACGGCTTTCTAAAGAAAAACGGCTACTGGTACATAATGAAAGAAGACTCCACCGGTGCCTACCGTTACTCAAAGGGCACTAGTAGTTTTAGTACTAATTGGACAAACAGAGCCTCGCTCACGTATAACTACTTTGACAACGTCTTCGGTTAAAATCTGCCTATTGCATATAATACAAAATATGAAAATACCCAAAGAGTACCTATTTTTAACTATTGGCGGCCTCTTCCTCCTTGCCTACGTCCTCGAAGCAGTTGTCGATCCTCTTGCTCTCAAGCTCCCTTCCCCCTATCACTATCTGACTTTGCAAAATCTGACAAACTTTCCCTTTACTACCGCCATCATTGCTATCAGAGCCACGGCTATTTTTCTTATCCCTCTTTTCTTTTTTAGCTTCTTTACGGCTGGGTATGCAGTTAAGGCTATTACTTCTCTACTTATAAGCGGGCTTATGCAGCTATATTCACTCCAGGAAGTAGCAACTGGAACAACACTAGCACCGCTAGAATGGTCCCTAGCCCTCTCCGTTGCTGGCATTGCCACCTTTTTCCCAACCATCTACTATTTGATTTTGGTAATTATTCAGCATTTTAAGGACAAAATTGATTCATTAGGTGATGAGCAAACCGATGTAACCGAAGTTAAACAATGAAAATTGTAGATATAAATAACAGAGAAAGAGACTGTCACAAAGTCTACTTCGATTCGAAATGGCCGGGTTACGCCACGGTAGAATACATTTCAAAATCTAATCCCCAAAAAAAAAGACAAGAGTGGTACCCTCTCGCAGACTTTATAAGCAAAAACCCAGACCTAAACCATCTTTTTACTAACGCACCTCATAAACCTGCCGAGGAAGTTTCCGGTACTGGCACAGGCACCGGAGACAACTATCTTTTAGATGAAAAAGCTAATTGGCAAGAAAATATCTACGCCGGTTATAATTTGTGGATCTCTCGCGGTCCTGGTGAAGGCCAAACAAGAGTTATTCTCAGTAACACTAATAACAAACTGGTCATAGATAAACCATGGGAAACTCCACCCAACCACCTATCTCAATACACCATTGTTCAAAACCTTACCATCACCCCCAAGGCAGTTGGCAATACCTTGCCGCTTGCTGAACTCCAGGAATTCGAAGAAAAAGCCATCAAAATGAAAACAGACTTGGGTCTTAAGCCCCCACCTCGTCAGTATACCAAGGACTAACTTCCTTACACCCCATTGACATATTTTTCTCCAACCTTGTAAGATGAAACAATGAGCACACGTAACGCTATAGTCCAGCGTCAAGAGAGTATTGCCGAGTACCAAAGAATCCTCGAGACTGAAACAGATCAAAAAAGAATTGATGACATTCAAAACAAAATTAAAATATGTGAAGAAGAAATCGCTCTTCTAAACGAAAACAAGCCCCTTTTTGGTAAACCCAAGCCGCTCCAACAGGAAACTAGAATTTACGAGCCAAACCCCGAAAAAAAGGGGGAGCAAAAAATTACCGTTATCAACCCCAAGACAGAACCAGAAACAAAACCTAAAAAAATAGGTAACGCACTCCGTGACACTTTAAAATCAAAAATAGGTACAAACGAAGCAAACGAACTTAAAATGAAAGTTCAAGAAATTAAAAAAACTAGAGCCAAATTTAATTAATTAAACACCACAGCAAGAAAAAAATATGCCCATAGCCGACGACTGGTCCATAAATTACGTCACCAAACAAATCTACCATCACAACTGGAAAGACGAAATCAGTGGTAGCAATAGCAGTGTCGCCGAAGTCCAAACTGTCCTCTGTCTTTCTGCTGCTGGCATTAGTCAAAACGAGTACTTCTACCTTTACAGCGCTAAAGATGAAACTACCTACTATGTTTGGTACAACAAAGACGGAGGTGGCTCTGACCCTGCACTTACCGGCAAAACCGCCATTCCAGTAGCTATTTCCACTGGCGAAACTGATGTTCAAGTAGCCACAGCTACTGCTACAGCCATTGGTAGTGCCAACTATAGTAAAGACTTTACCGCCGCCAACAGTGCTACCAACACTGTCACTATTACCAACAAAAACAAAGGTAGTTGTACCAATGCTCAAAACGGCTCAGGCCTCGCTGACTTTACTTATACAGTTACTACTGCAGGCAAAGGCGAAACTGTTTACTCAGTAAATGCCCTCTACTCATACCTTCAGGATACTTTTGATGAACTAGGTCAAATGGACGATAAAGTTCCCATGTCCGCTCAAACACCAACTGATTACACTCTCATTAACGAATGGTTTATAGACGAAGTCAGCATCAAGTACCTCACTGGCGGTGCTCTCAAAACCGACGGTTGGCTCAGGGCCGAAGGTACTAATACTGGTATTGTCCAAGTCAGCTACTCCACCGCCACAGCCGAACCAGTAGCCGGCGACATTGGCCGCGCTGTAACACACGACACTGACTTAGACGCAGGTACATTGCTCTTTGCTGATACAACTAGAAATATTATTTGGATTAGACCGGACTCTTCTGCCGCGGGAAATTCTTTTAACTCTACTTCCGGCGATATTACCGCTACTGGCGGTACCATGGATATCGATCAGACCGCAGCAGCTAGCAGTGGTGAAAATCTTTGGGCTAATGTCTATACCCTAGGTACTATCCAAACTACACCTTATCCACAAATTTATATTTTCCAAAATGGTTCTTCTATATCCGAGTGGAGCACTCTTAGCAATTGGGATCGTGGTCAAATTGATGTTCTTATTCGCGTAAAAGAAATGGGTACCGAAATCGATGGCGCTAGTATTACCGTTTTTGCCCGCCAAGGAGGCAATAGTTACGACCACTTTAGCATTGACCTTACCTCTGGAGGTCGAAACGCTGTCCCTCTTTCTACTGCAACCGACTTAAACTATGCCACCGGCGACTATTACTTGCTTTACGACACCGAAGCAAGCGGTCCATTTGCTGCTAATCAAGTCATCCAGCAAACAAATGGCTCCTACGTCTTCACTGCTGGCGGCTGGTCAGCTCAAATCGTCTCTGTTACTGACTGGGGAACATCTGGTTTGTTAAAACTTACTAATGTCAAAGGTACTCCAGCGGATAATGACTATTTCAAGGCCTATTCTTCATCTTCATCTGGTGCTACAGGTCAGGTTAATGGTTCGCTTGGTGACACTTACACCACTAGTAGTGCAGAAGGGACTCAGCTAACCGTAGGTCTAGTTTGTACTGGTGGTACCAGTGGAGCAAAAAGAATATTACGAGGTATTCAAGACGATGGTGCAACCAGTAAATATGTCTTTCAAGTCAGTACTTCTGCAACAGGTACAGCAAGAAATGCCTACTACAAAGCTTTTAGCTCAGGCGAAACCATTACCGATACCTCAACTGGCTCAATTACTTGTGGCGCCGACTCAACTACTATAGTTTCTGGTTGGGACGACATTACCGTCGCTTTTGTCAATGGCACTGCCACCTATAGTAGTATCTCCGGTCAATTTACTTATGGCGAAAAGGTTACCTGGGACTCGGGAACCAAATCAGCAATAGTTCTCTACCAAACTACCACAACCGGCGCTGGAACAATAACTTTAGGAAACGTCAGCAGTACCACTATCAACACCTATACAATTACCGGCCAAATTTCTGCTAAAACTGCAGTCATTAACTCCACCTTGACTTCGGCTCACACCATGACCAAGAACTTTACTCAGCAGTCCGCCTACCCATATGACATTATCGTAAATGCAGGTGACATCTATAACGCCGGCAGAACTCTTGCCAACGTCTACGAGTACTTCAAGTTTATAACTCAAGAAAACTCTACCTTTAGCATGTCCACCGTCGTCTCTGGTACTATCACCCCACTTGACGGCGAAGAATACATACAAGCCTATACTGGCTACACCCCAGTAAAATCGGCTCCCTTTGGTACATTTGCTGGAGGTACGCTCTTCGGAGCCCAAGGTGTCTGGATCGAAGGTATGGCCGCCAGTCAGTCTTATCAATTTATTGACAGTGACGGAACTGGCCGAACTCCTTATACCAGTATCACCATTACAGTTTCCTCTGTCGTTTCTGGAGACCGCGTTACCGTTATGAGAACTAGCAGTAGCTTGGTTGATAAAAATCTTTATCAATCACACGCAACCAGTAATGATATTGGCGAAACCGCTATTCAAACCGACGGCACACCATCAATTGCTCAAGACACCCCTGACAGTGGCGTCATCCGCATTGTAGACAGCTCTGAAAACACCGAACATCGCTTCCGCTACTCTAGCTGGACTGGTGACACCTTCACCTTGCTTGGTGGTTTCCCAACAGGCTCAGCTACAACTGCAGACGTTACCGGCAGAACCTTAATTGACTCTGGAGCTTCCTTTGTTACCGGAAATGTAGTTAAACCAGGTGACCTGATAAGAAACACAACTGATGGCAGTTGGGCTCACGTTATCACTGTTGACAGTAATACCCAAATTACACACACACCACTCCAGGGTGGATCTGAAAATGACTGGGATAGCTCCGACGCTTATTCCTTCAACAATTTACCAGTAGACTACGAAAATGCCGACACAATCTATATCCCCTTCTTAGACGAAACCGCCACCAGTACTAGTGTTAGCAAAACGGTTCTCTATGCTAGCAATCGCGACGTCTTGGTCCGTGTCCGCAAAAAAGGTATTTTACCTTTCGAAACATCTGGTACTGTCACCAGCTCAGGTCTCTCTGTTGCTGCTATCCGTACCACCGACTCTATCGTGACATAATCAGTCTTTCGGTTTATCAGTTTTTCAGCTTTAATAAGTTGTGGCAAAACTAGTAACAGACCTTGAAGTATATACAAACTCACTAAATCTTCTTAACGAGATCTATGAATTATGTCAGCTAATACCAAAAACAGAATTCAACATAGTAAATCAAATAAAGAGAGCCTCTCAATCAATTCCCGCAAATATTTCAGAGGGCTTTGGAAAAAGATCCTCTTCTAAAGAATTTAAACGCTATTTAACAATTGCCATGGGATCAAGCGACGAAGTTATTACTCACTTGAAAATAATAAATATCACTATTCCACAACTAAGTAAAACAACAGATACTTTATTAAACGACTACTCAATCCTTTCAAAACAGATAAATAAACTTAGATCAAACTGGTTTTCATCCGACAAACCGAAAAACTGATAAACCGACATACCAAAAAACCGGTAAAATACAAGCATGGCCTCGCCACTTCTTTTTGACTTCTACAATAAAATCATTACAGTACCCATTGCTGACTCATCACTTGATGTTCAATTTCTGATTGACGAAATTAGATCAGCCGAACAAAATTTAGCTCCAGGCATCGCTTACAGCAAAATCGCCGACGCTTTTGGCAAGCAAGACCTTGGTGGAGGTGTCCGGGTAGGAATCACTGTCGTGCTACTCGATGGCTGGAAAGTAGCTTTTGCCGCCCGTCCCGGGCCAGCTACTGTATCTGTTACCATCTCCGGCGGTAATTTTGTCGGCGAAGCCGGAGCTAATCCAATCTCACCAACTGCCTACACCCAAGTAACGGTTGCCCAATCTACCTCTGCAACTTTGGTCTCATCAGAAGCTGACACCAATCTTGTATACTTAGTTGAAACTCTCCGAAGCATGCATCCCGCCTTTGGTACTGCCTACTACTGGGACCCAGATAATGGAAACGATGCCAATGCCGGTACTTCGCCTAGTACCGCCAAAAAAACTTTTGCCTCAGCTCAATCACTTACTAGTTCCGGCAACAACGATGTTATATTTTGTAGACCAACCGGAAGCGGCGGCACATCTACCTCAACAGAAACTTTAAACATTACCACTAACAACTTAAAAGTAAGAGGACCCGGTATCTCCATGAAACTTGTACCAACTGCTACCACCGACCCTACAGTCAATATCTCGGCAAATAACGTCGAGTTCAGCGGTTTCTACATTGAAACTGCAAATACAGGCTCACAAAACGCAATTTCAGTAACCGGTAACAACATCCTGGTCCGCGACTGCTTAATAGGTGCATCTCAAAACCACGGTGTTTCTGTCACCAGTTCAGCTCGTTTCAGACTTCTTACTTCAGCCATAGAAAACTGCAGTGGTAACGGCATTAACATTGGCAACTCTACCACTCAAGCACTTATCTCCAAAGCTATTATTTATAACTGTCAAAACGGAATTAATTTATCGGGTACTACAATCAACGACAATATCATCGAAAACAGTTTGATTTATAAAAACAGTGCCTATGGAATCAATATTGGTAGTGGCATCAATAGAACCTCAGTTAGATCTCAAAACACCATTGTCAACAACACCTCTGGCAGCACTAGTGACTCTGGCACCGACTCTTATATCGAAACTCCGGTAGGAGGTGCCTCAGCCAGCGAAATAGCTGATGCTGTTTGGGACGAGGTCATCAGCAGCCATACCACCGCCGGTTCAACTGGAAGAGCACTCAAAGACACCAAACTAAAAGCCACCCTCGCCTCCATCAAGTAAGCCGATACACCGACAAACTGAAAAACTGGTATATTAAGCTTGTGCCTACTCAAGAAGAAGCAACCCCCATAGAAGAAATTACCGCCAAGTATCTCCCCTATCTACAGGAAATTCAAAAAAAACTTTTTATTTTAGTATGTACCATCATAACAGCTGGTATTTTTGGCTTTATATACTACCAGCCAATTCTAAAAAGTATCATGGGTTTTTTTGACCTAAAAGGCATCTCTCTTGTCCTCACCTCACCCTATCAATTCTTTGACCTTGCCGTAAACACAGGGCTGGCAACTGGCATTGTTGTTGCTTTTCCTGTTTTTATTTATTTTTTGGTTGGTTTCCTAAAACCAGCCTTAGATAAAAAAGAGTTCCAGATTATAAAAAATTTAATACCCATTAGTCTTATTTTATTCCTTTGCGGTTTTGCTTTTGGTACCTGGGTCATGCAGTTTGTTATCTATATATACTATCAAACAGACATCGACTTTAATGTCAACTACATCTGGGATATCAGCCATTTATTCGCCATAACTATCATCATGGGAGTATGTTTGGGTCTAGTATTCGAGATGCCAGTAGTTCTTACCATACTAATGCGCCTAAAAATTGTCAGTAAAGACTTTATCGCCGCCAATCGCAAATTCTTTTATACCTTCATCATCATTGCTGCCGCCTTCATGCCCCCTAGTGATATTATTTCGCTTACTATTCTCACGATTGTCCCTTTATTTCTCTTCGAAGTTGCGTTACTATTAAACCAAAGATATTAAACGACTATGTTTAGCAATTTAGGTTCAGGAGAAATCATTATAATACTTATAGTTCTTTTCTTTCTTTTTGGCGCCAACAAACTACCAGAAATGGCTAAGGGCCTAGGTGAATCCAGTAGAGAACTAAAAAAAGCCAAAAAAGAAATCGAAAATGCCATTAACGACTTAGACAACAACCATGAAAACCAAAAAGGAGGTGACCAAAAATAAATGCCAAATATAGGAACAACTGAAATAATTGTCATCGCCATTATCATTCTGGCACTTTTCGGTACCAAAAAACTTCCAGAGCTTATTCGTGGTATCAGCAACGCCATCAAAGAATATCGTTCTGCTTCAAAAGAGAAAAATGACCTTTAATAATTAAATAAAAAATATATGTTTTCAAACATTGGCTGGCCAGAAATTCTCATCATTGCCCTTGTCGTTCTGGTTCTATTCGGAGGTAAACTCCTCCCCAAATTTGGCAAAAACATCGGAGAGTCCGGCAAAGAGCTCAAAAAAGCTACCAAGGAACTCAGAGAAGTTGTCGAAGACAAAGAATAAAAAATCCCCTAGCGGGGATTTTTTTATCCGCCTCCGGCGGATTATTTTCCCAAATCGATCACCAGATCATAAGACAGAGAACTGTCTACACTTACACTGGCACTGGAAAACTCCAGGATAATCGACACCCCAAGCTTAGTTTTCTTCATCTCTTCTGTCTTAAAAATTAGTTTACTCCCTTTCCTTTCCTCCCCGTTACCAAGACTAGAGTTTATATCCAAACCTTTATTCTTCAAGTTCTCTACGGTCGCCGCTGCCAGCCCCTTAACTCCAGTCGAATTTATCACCTTCACCGTATATTTCGTCGTGCTTTCCAGTGCCGCTGTCGGTGTCGGTGACACTAGTGCTTCATCAACAGCTTTTTCTTCTTTTGGTGCTAAGTCAAAGTTTTCCTTATTTGTGTATACGTAACGGACTCCCAAAACAATAAAACCCAAAAAAAATAACAAAAGGCCACAGAGAGAAAAATTCAACCAATCTTTTTTTTGATCATTTAGTGGGTACCGCATCTCGAGTGTAGCCAGAAATAATCTCCTTGACCATTTTAACTACTTCTTTTGGCTCTTGTTCACTCTTAACGATGTACTTTACCGCCCCAAGACCCAAGGCCTTTTCAGCGTCTGCCGAACCTGCCAAGTTAGTAAGCATAATTACCGGTATAGATTTTATCTCCGGGTCTGCCTTTATCTTGCCCAACGTCTCCAATCCATTCATTTTTGGCATCATGACATCAAGCAACACCACCGTTGGCTTCTCTGACCTAATCTTGTCTAGACCTTCCACCCCATCCCCTGCCACCGAAACTGTATAACCATCAAATGCAAAAGCTTTTTGGTACATTCTCTGCATAAGAGGGTCATCTTCTACTATCAAAATCTTAGACATATATACTTTATAGTCTAATTTATCAGCTATCCAAAATCAATGAGAGAACCCCACAAATCTTTTTGATGGCAACACTTCTCCACCCGAAAAAACATATGGATGGATCCGCTCCTGAACTTTAAGCAACATACTAGGGTACAGACTTCTCTTATACTGACAAATTAGTTCTACCCCATTACAGTCAAGAGTGTTAAGCATTGATTCATATTGCAACAATTCTTCCACACCAGGGTTGTCACTAAGTGACCAGGACATTTCTCCTGTCGCCACTAGTCCACTAAATCCCATATCTTTCGACTCCTTTATCAATTCTTTCACTGTTTGAAACATTCGTGCAGCACTAAAAGACCCACCCAGTAAATAGCTCTCCTCCTTTCCAAGAAACAATAGTTTCTTATTTTTGACCGAGTCCTCCAAGAGATTCCCCCCATGTCGAATCATACTCGTCTGTATTGTACCAACGCTATTGTCACTTGCAACATACAAGCATCTCATCCCTTTCTTAACTGCTATGGAAGACACTTTTTCCAAGGTTGAAACCTGCTCATCAAAGGTGTCATAAAACAAGCAACTATGACGACAGGCATCGGCGAGAAACTTCCCCCTCATGTCTTATATTGTACTCCTCTTTGCAAGAGGCAAACAAAGATAAAAAACACTACCCTTATCTAGCTCTGAAAACTTCAGTCCGATCGACCCCTTCATACCCTCCATAAGCAATTTAGAAATATAAAGCCCTAAACCTGTTCCTTTACTAGTATCCCTCGTATACAAACTGTCTCCAGCTTGTTGAAACTTTCTAAACAATAGTGGCTGACGATCTACCGCCATACCAGCTCCCGTATCTCGAACTTCGACACAAATCTTGCCATCTTTTTCTCCAAACCCTTCAAAATAAACCCCACCTTTCTCCGTAAACTTGAAAGCATTTCCAATCAGGTTAATCAAAATCTGTTTCAGTCTATCTTTATCTGCCATAACAAACAACTCTTTTATCTTCGCCTTGATCGTCAAATCCAACTCTGGCTTTAAGTTCGACACCCTAAACTCCTTAATTGTCTCTTTAATAAGACCAATAAGATCTACTTTTTCTATCTTAAAATCTATTTTTCCCATCTCCAGGCGGCTCACATTCAAAAAATCATTAACAATTTCAATCAGGCGCACCGACCCCTCGTGAACATCAGATAGCATTTCCAAGACCTCTTTATCTTTAATTTTTTCTTTATAATTTTCCAAAATCATTTCCGCATTTCCCCGAATTGCGGTTAGTGGCGTCCTTAGTTCATGACTGGCTATCGAAAAAAATTCGTCTCTTGAACGGTTTAAAATTATTTCCTCACCGATATCATAAAAGACCACTATCGCATACTCGATTTGTTTGTCTACGCTGTAAATAGGCGCCCCAGTAACTCGAAGAGGAATCCTTTTATCATCCCTTACAACTTCCATGTCCGAAACTGTGGACACCTCACCTCTTAAAGCCCTGGTCAAAGGTAAGTCTTTCGCCGGATACGGCTCACTTGTCCCCATTTTAAATACTCTATATGCCTCTACCAGCCTATCAGAAGAAACATCTTCGACCCCCCTGCCAAGTATCTCTTTGGCAACATCGTTTACAAAAAACGGCCTGCCATCTTTTGTTGAAACAAATACTCCCTGCGGGATAGAGTTCAAAAATTTAAACAATCTTTGTTTCTCTTCAGAGAGCTCTCTAGTTCTTTCCTCTACTTTCCTTTCCACTCCCTCTTTTTCTTTTTTCAGCTGAATTTCCAGCAGTCTCTCATCCTCCAAAATATTCAAAATCGCTTTCCGCACGCTTTCATCTCTCTTTGCTCTCTTATTCAACTCCTGCAACCTACTAGCAAGTTCTTTCTCAACCACTGCTCTTTCCCCTGCTTCCAAATTAATTTTCTCTGAGCCTTCTGATAACTTCGTGACCAGCTGTTTTACGGCTCTTTCATAAAAACTCATAATGGCTCCTACCACCAAAACCATCAAAATCAACTGCCTGATTTGCAGACCATCAAAATAACTAACATCAACTCCACCATACTCAATAAACAGCACCGTAATCGGAATAGACAAACCTACCAAGGTCGCAAACAGCCCCCACACAACACCAAAAAACATAAACGAAAGTACTGGCAACAACCCCCACCATATTATCCCTACACCTCCAAGTCCGCCGTAAATCAGCACCATCAACAAAATAAATACAACCCCGAACCAACCAAAATAAGAGGCTGTTTTCCAGCTAATCTTTCCAAAAACCAAAAGCCCAAAAACCACCAGCATTACTACTCCCACAAAAAACTCCGCTCCAGCATAAAAAACCTGACCCCTCGACCAATAGTCGATAGAAAGGCCAACTAAAGTTGCAAATCCCAAAACCAAAACATACTTCAAAAAACTTCCCCGCCATTCGCTAAATTCCTGACCAAAGTTCATTTTGTCTTATCACTCTTGCTACGCATATTATCTATCTCTTTTTTCATCTCTATCATTTTCAGCTCCCTGTCCACCATTAAGTCGTTCAGTTTTTCAACCTCTTCAGTGTGTTTTTGCATACTTTCTTCATCTCTCTTCCTATCCGTCACATCTTGCTCCACTCCCACAAACCCAAGTAACTCACCCTCCTGCGAAATTATTGGAGAAACAATCGCGTCCGCAACATACAACTCTCCGCTTTTTTTCATATTAGTTATCTCACCTCTAAAAACTTGCAACTTATTTTTTATGGTGTCCCAAAATTTTTCATAAAACTCAGCTGGCATCTGTTTACCCCAAAGCCTTGGCGTTTTGCCCAAAATCTCATCTTGCGAATAGCCGGTCAGCCTCGTCACCGCCTCGTTAGCGTAAATAATAACTCCGTCAGGGTCAGTAATTATTACATGGCTGTTATTGCTATCCAATGCCAGTTTAAACTTTGTCAGATCCTTCGTCATCTCTGCCGCCATTTCTTTTGTCTTTGCTCCAGATAGAGATAGTGCATAAACCATACCATAAACAACAAAGCTCATCAAAATACCTAGCCCCAAAACCCAGTTCCAGTAGTCAGCAACCTTATGGTCTGTCACAAACTCAAACTTTAGGTTTTGCCCATTATCTGGCTCCATCACAAATGAGTCACCTGCTTTTCGTGCAGATGAGAGTTTTCCTCCCTCTGTAGCTATCACCTGATCATTCCACATCCAACCCCAGGAAATATCACTATCCTGCCACGAATCTACCTCTTTAATTAAGCTATCAACCGACAAAACCGCCGTAACAAATCCCCACAAGTCACCATCCTTGCTATTTATAGGAAGACCCATTATTATCGCCCTGCCAGAATACTCAGGAACATTTCTAATCGTCGGTACTAAACCAACAAAACTCTTCTCTCGCCTGTCCATTTTTTCCAAAAACGTTCTCCTGTCATCAAACAATCTTAAGTTCTGCCCGCTGGGAGCAACAATTCCACCACTCCCATCAACTATATTTATTGAAATAAACTGATGGTCAAAATTTTTATCGACCTCAACTGTATAGTCCTTTCGCCCATGCTCTTTCGCAAAACTTTTCACAAAATCATCTATCTCTTCATTCTTTACACTCTTAAAAACAACAAATCTAAGCAGTGGAGAATATTTACCTATATCTTCATCCATCATCGCCTTAACAAAAATTGAAAGCTCTTCTTGCGTCACTTCATCCGATCCCTCATAAAACCCCTTAATCGCGCCAGTATAGTCAAACATGTGCTCCACATACTCATCAAACTTCTCACTCACTTTTTGAGTATTTTCAGCTAATTTATGCTCAGATGTGCTATCGTGTTTTACCCCCCAATACCAAGTTCCAAAAACCAAAGACAAACACGCAAACAAAACCAAAACGTCTATATAGCTAAGCAAGCTATCCCAAAACTTTTTCATATCCTAAAAACCATGATACACTGAAAATATGCTAGTCGTATACGGACTTTTTTTTCTTTTAAACCTTGGCCTTACTATTTGGTTTTATCTTTCTGGCGTTCACACTAATTTTGTTAACTACTTTTACAACAACCTTATAACTTTCTTTGTCATTGCTCCCTTTATCCAAGGTTTTTTCTACATTAAAAAATTTATAGAACTTAAGTCAATTATCATTCCCCTCCAAATCAGCAATATTCTTTTTGCCAGCGCCCTGTATATCTGGTTTTACTACAATATTACCGGCAACGAAATTCCTTATCCCAGCCTCGCTGACTTTTTCTTTGTTGCCTACTATCCTTTTAATTTAGCTTCACTTTATTTTCTCACCCGCCAAACTGGAGTCAAATGGACCGTTGGTTCGATGATAAATACTTTTCTTATCTTTATTTTCCTAGCCAGCATCTGCACCCTTTTCCTTAGCAATCAATCAATCGACTTTAAGGCTTCTCCATTAGTCATTGTCCTCAATCTTATCTATCCGATTCTGGACTCCCTTCTAATCGCCTTTGGTGTTACTATTCTCCGCTCTCAAAAAACTTTTGGTTATCGCTACCTTTTCTTTTATGTCTTTGGGTATGTTTTCTTGGGCTTCGCCGATGTTATTTTTGCCTACCAGACCAACGCCAATCTTTACTGGAATGGCAATATCGCCGATTTACTTTATTCTGTTGCTCACATGAGCATTGCATTGGGAACATATTTTCTTCCCAGTATCACCAATCACCATCAGCAATCATCAGTCTCCAATCCAACTTCTAAACTAACTGCTTAGCAAAATACCTTGAGATCAACACGGCTGGTAAAAGAGAAAACAAAAGTAGCACCACTGCTATCTGATAATCCTTAGCTAGTGCTGTCTCTACTATTTTCCACAAATTGTCCACCTGGGAAACGACAGATATTCCACCAAGAGGTGATCCGTTAGCGTTCTTCATTGGCCCCCAAACGCCAACGTACAACTCTCCGGCCATAGCCACATCTGACCTAACAACATCTTTGCCGTCTATCAGAACCTCCTTTGTAAAAACCTCGTCTTTGTCTGACAAACCTACCAACAACCTTACTCTATCGTTTTCATCGGCAAAAGATACAATCTGGTTCTGTTTATAAACCCACAAACCGCTTCTCACTTTTTGTGACATGCCCTGTAAAAAATTACTGTCAATCTTCCGAGACAAAACTATAACACCCAAAATTTCTTCAGCTTTTTTAACCGGTACTGCCACTGCCAAGCTAATTACTCCGCTTTCCAGTTCGTAACCCCAAACACTCTCCCCTTTTGCCGCCCGACCAAAAACACTCCAGTCCGCTACGCTTCCGTCTGTAAGTGAAATCAATCTCTCTCCTCCGGCACTCAATATCCATATTCCCGTAACCTCTCCGTTTTTCTGTAAATCGTCAACTCTTCTTTTGGCTTCTTCGCCAGTCTTACTTGTAAACAACTCGGTAACTCCTGCCTGGCTACCAAGATCCTTAGCACGAAGCAACAGCTCCTGAGCTCTTCTCTCCTCGGAATAGCGTAATAAATTTAATGTCATTCGCTGATAATCGACAAACTTTTCCTGAATATTTCCCGCTGTTGTAAAAGTAAAACCAATAGTCGCCACTGCAAAAGCAAAAATGGTCATCGTACACAAAAACAGAGTTAGTTGTGTCTCAAACCGCTTTAACAAATAAGAGAAAACCCAAGCAGATATTAAAAGCAGTCCCAAAAGTAAAAAAACTTTCTGCGCCATCCACACCACTCCAAACTGAGCAACAGCTACATATATTCTAGGGTCAGACCAATTCTGAAAATAAACATGCATATTAAAAATCTCTGAAACCAGCAAAGCAAACATCCCCCACCCCAACCTATTTAAGTGTCTTTCCATACCAATCGTTCCCAGTCGGAAGTACCCCAGGCCCACCCAGCCAGGAAGCAGCGGCATTATCCAAGCCTTGATACCAAACGGCATCACCCACCACGTCCCCATTTTTTCTTTCTTCCTCCCCTTTTTCTTCCCTTGCTTCGTGATACTTGCTTCCTGCTTCATCTCCCCTCCATTTTCTTCCACCACAAACCCCTCCGGTACTCCCCCCAATTTCTCTTCTGCTTTTTCGTCAACAACCTCCTCCCCGTGATTCATAATACTTGCTTCATTATTCATAATTCGTAATTCAGTATTCATTTCCTCCTCCGGTCTTTTCGACATTGGCTTTAGCCATACTCCAAGCCCCAAAATAAAATATCCCAAAAATCTTATTTCACTTTCCAAACTTAGACCCCGAATCGTTGCTAAAAAACTAAGGGCCAGCACCCCACTTCCAATTCCCGATAACCAAACATTAAGCTGTCTCTTAACCGCCGTGGCGTCAAAATAAAGCCAAGACATACCACCAAAGGTCAGTGCTCCAAAGAGCAAAATTACAAACCGAATATTTTCTAAGACTAAATATTTCTCCATTTTCCTTAATAAACTCCTTCTTTTATATTAACTACTTTTCCAAAAGTATCCAAGTAATATTTTGTTGGCAAAATTTTTAGGCTGTTACCTTGTAGCCATTTTCCTTCCCAATCCGCCAAATAATCCTCCCCTTTTCCCTTCATCCATATTTCCATTTCTTGCTGATTAGCCTGTAAACCAACTACTGACAATGATAATCCTTGCTTTCTTGCTTCCTCCCTTGCCATCATTAAGCCTTCTGTCGCATACGGTAAGTCCAAAGTTGCTACATAAATTAATCTATTCACCCCAAACCATTTGTTGGGAATCAAACCAATGTCCAAGGTGGCAAAGTTTTTAGATACTTTACTCTTAAACACCTCTATCACTCTCCCGGCAGGCAATAACTTGCTCCACCAAACTTTTTTTCCTAAATTCCATCTTCCCGCCAAAACACCAGGAACTTCCAAACCGACTAATTGACTCACATACTTACTGCCATTTATTTCAGTAGATACATAATACTCTCCTGGTGGCAAAACCCAACCCAACCTTTCCCCTTCTGCCCACTTTACAAAAACTCCGTAAGTGTTTTTTCTCCACAATTTGAAATTATTGCCACCAATTTCCTTATCAAACTCCACTACTTTCCCCAATGGCAACACCTCAAAACTAACCCATTCCTTTTTAACTACTTTTCCCGCTCCATCAACTGCCTCTATTTGGCTCTCAAAAACTCCCGGCTCCAAAACCATCTCCACACTCCACACGCTAGTGCTTCTGTCTTTAACAGCTATAAACTCTTTACCATTTATCGTCACCATCACTTTCTCAGCTCCCCCAAGTTCTTTAAACACTCCTGTCAATTTTGTTTTTTCTAAGACCGTAATTGTCCCGCTTTTTGCTCCTAAAACTGTTCCGTCTACTGTAAATACCGCTCCTCCCACTGTTGGTGGCAATCTATCAATTACAAACTTCACAGTCTTGGGAACAGATTTATTACCAAATACATCTACAGCTCTCACTTCTATTGTATAAGTCCCATCCAAGGATACTGGTGGCACAAATTCAAAACCTACTTTTTTATCCCCCACCGCTCCCTCTAAACCGGCACTACTCCAACTGGCTTCGTAATTTGTGATTCTGTATTCTATCTTGGCTACTCCTCTGTCATCACTGGCACTCCCTTCAATCAGTGGCGCACTCTCAAAAACATCGGCCTTCGTGTCACGTGTCACGTGCTCACTTGTCACGTCAAGCTCTTTGAGCTTGATAACCGGCGCCGTCGTATCGGTCAACACCTTTGTTACTGTTTTTGTCTCCGTCACGGTTGTAGTTACCGTGGTAGTTACTGTTGTGGTTACATTAGCAGCCGAAGTAGTAAAAGTAGCATCGGTCGTACTGGTTGTTCCTCCACTCCCCACCGCCGAAATTTGATAATGATAAGTAGTACTGGCCGACAAGCCGCTCATAGTTACCGAGTGACTCGTTCCACTAGCGCTTGTCACACTACTACCATACCCAGCCGTTGTTCCATAATTTACTGTCCCCGTCGTCGCCACATCCGTATTCCAAGTCAAAGTAGCGCTTGAGTTCCCCACTGTTAAACTCGCGTTACTAATAACAGGTAAGCTGTAGTCTGTGATGCTATATTGAGTGTTTCCTTCATCACAGGCAAACTGGCCACCTTCTCCGCTATCCGAAATTGCCACCGAAAAACTATTTCCATAACCACCCATATCCGAACCAATATCCATAACAAAGCTAAAACTAGCACTTTGCCCAGGTGCGATACTGCCACCTGTCAAAACCACTCTTCTCTGACTAACATTATTTACGCTCCAACTGGTAGTAATATTATTCAGGGGAATCTGATCAGACTGAGAATCTATCTGCACCCAGCTTATCGGTACAGAGTCGGTATTTGCTATCGTAATGGTAAACGTCGCACCCGAAGTTCCTTTGTTAACTGATGATGGACTCAAACTTACACTGCACTGACTAACTGCAGCCAAAGCATAACTCGTACTTCCAAGACACAACAAACAAAAAAGAATAATCCTTAAAAATCTCCTCACTCTTTAACTATATCCCAAATTTTTCTCCTCCATAATTCATGATTCATGCTTCACGCTTCATCTCTCCCAGGAACCCCTCCCATTCTCTAGCCCGTCTACTCCATATATAATTCTCATTCACAAACCTCACTTGTTCCTGCAACCTTTTCTTCCAAGCTTCATCTTGCTCATAGTACCTCAAAATTGTCTCACTCAAAGACTTAAAAAAGTTTGCTTCAAACTCTTCTTCTGTTTTACCTACCTCAACCAACGTGCCAAAACCAGCCATTGTTTCTGGCAAGGCCGCCAGGTTACTCGTCACCACCCAAGCGCCACTTGCCATCGCCTCCATTACACTAATACAAGACGTTTCCCGAAAAGTATTTGGATAGGCCAAAATCGACACGTCTTTTAGGGCTACCGCCAAATCACGCTGAGCAATTGGTCCCACATACTCCACTCCCTCCATCTGCTCACACTTTTTGTATAAGTCTCTAAACAGGTCTCTGCTAAATATTTCCTGATAAGTTTTCATCCCCGAATAAACCTTTAAGCTTACTTCCGGAAAATTAGATAATATTCTCGGAAAAAGTTTCACCAAAACCTCCAAACCTCTAAAAGGTGTACTGGTGTAAGCCAGTGTCAAGTTTTTCTTTTTCACCGCTGGTAGATTTTCAAACACTGGCGATATTGCATTCCGCAAAACCTTTTGCTGAATGCCTGCCAAATCAAAAAAATTGTTGTAAACCGATTCTTGCCATTCACTAATAAAAACAATCGCCGAATACAAATTTACCAATCTCTTATTATGCAAACAGCCCACCGCTGGCTGGTCTGGCGCGTGCTGAGTCCAAAAAATTATTTTCGTTTTTTGGTCCAAGTATCTTGCCAGATGGCTCACGTACTCTGGTGTATTTTGAATAATCAAAAAGTCCAAGTCCCTAGCCCCACCGTTAACTATCAACCTGTCTGGCACGTGCTTTACTCCACCCAACTCAAAGCTTTTATTTTTTCTCCCAAACAATGTCACTTCGTGGCCAAGTTTGGCTAGCTCCACCGCCAAATAACACATCGCCGACTCCGACCCGCCAAGTGGTTCATTAAGTGGTGTTTCCACGTCATAAACCATCGGCGTGTAATTTACAAAACCGATTCTCACAGCAACTCTCCTCTCTTAATAAACTTGGAGTTTTTCCGTACAAACAAAATGTCCATCTGGGCCATCTGCCCCGTCGGTAAGTAGGTCACGTCCAAAACATCAAAAACCTTAAAACCCTTTTGACTCATAAAACTAATCACTTCCTCTATCATTGGAGCGCCGCTGTTATAGACCAACACTTGTGTCTCAAGTAACACAAATTCCGCTTTTGTTAAAACTTTTTCTCCGCCTTTTAGTATCGCTATTTCCGACCCCTGTGTATCAATTTTCAAAAAATCTATATCCACCAGCTTTCCTGCCGTCACCAAGTTATCAAGTGTCACCATTGGTAACTTCACCACCTCACAATCTTCAAAATAACTAGAGTTCTCCTTATAAACCGAATTACCAGTCGGAATTATTTTTTTTGTTTTGTAGTACTCAACTGCATTTTCACCTTTCTCTCCCAACAAGGCAATTGCGTAGCCTCTGGCCCCCTTTACCTTTGCTAGTTTTTCTTCGCAATCTTTATTTGCCTCAACCATAAAAACACTCGACTCTGGCCAAATACTTTGTATTAGTCTAGTAAACTCTCCTTCAAAGGCTCCAATATCCAAAACAGTACGCGGGAAAAATCCCAAGTCTCTAAGCAACACCAATCTGTCGTTCATCATTACCTACAGAGTATAATCCAAACAGATCATTTATGAACAATCTCCCTTCTGCTAATCAGTTTGTCGACCAAGGTAATCAAAGTTATTTTGCCAAAGACTACTCCACTGCCATTGCTTTTTTCCAAACTGCCCTCTCTATCAACCCACATCAAGTTGTCGCCACCACCAACCTGGCCACCTGCTACCTCGCTCTGGGCGAAAACGCCCTAGCTCTCAAATTTGCCCGTCGTGCCGTTCGACTCGCTCCGGACTTTCCCGACGCTCTCCGTAATTTAGGTTTCCTCTACCAAAAAACGAACAACTATCACAAATCCCTTTCTGTCTTCGAAAAAGCCCTCAAAATTAACCCTAAGGACCAAGACGCCCTAAAGGGCAAAATTATCGCCTTCCAGGAACTAAATATTGGTGGCCCCAAACTTCAAAAAACTCTTCAGCAAATCTTGAAATTAAAAATTCAAGACCCAGACTTACTTTACAATCTCGGTAATCTCGCTGCCCGTCAAAATCTAATGAGAGAGGCCGCCCGCCTTTACGAACAAAATTTAAAGCAAAATCCAAATCATCTTCCTACATATATAAGCCTAACCCTAATATACACTCATCTAAGACAAAATAAACAAAAAATATGGGCCCACAAAAAAATAATTGAGATCGACACCTCAAATATCTGGAAAGTATGGTCCCTAAATCAGCTTGCTCTTGCCTATCTCCAAAATTTTCAGTATTCAAAGGTTATAGATTGCCTCAAAAAATGTCTAGAGTTAGACCCAAACTTTTCCAAAACTTATAACAACCTATATCTTACATATCGCCAAATGTGCGATTGGAATAACAGCGATAAAATAAGCAAAAACCATGAGTTTCTGGAAATAGAAGATCCATTTATCAATCTTCTCCGATCAGAAGATCCAGCCGAAAATCAAAAAAAAGCTGTTACTGCCGTTCGCGAAATCACCAATCAGCTCCCCATCCTTCCACTGCACTTAGGTAAACCAAAAAAGAAAATTCGCCTTGGCTATCTTTCCAGCGACTTAAGACACCACCCTATCGGTATGATGGTAGCTCCTCTTTTTGGTCTCCACAATCGTCAGTATTTTGAAGTTTATGTCTATTCCTCTGGCATTAACGATCAGTCTTACTACAGAAAAAAACCAGAGAAGGAAGCAGATAAATTTTTTGACGTAAGCTTACTAAAACCTGTCGAACTAGCCCAAAAAATTAACCAAGATGAAATAGACATTCTCATTGACCTTACCGGTTTTACTCTCGGTAACAAACTGGAAACTTGCTCTTACCATCCAGCTCACATCCAAATTAGCTACCTTGGCTTCCCTGGTACTTCTGGCGCCGACTTTATGGACTACCTCATAGCTGACAAAGTTATCATTCCACCGTCAGGTAAAAAGTTTTATACTGAAAAAGTCGTTTACCTGCCTAACTGTTATCAAATAAACGACAAAGACCGGCCTATTTCAAAAGCAAAATATACCAAAAAAAATCTAAAACTTCCAGAAAACGCTGTTATTTATACTTCATTTAATCAAAGTTTCAAGTTCGACCCAGAAACTTTCACTATCTGGCTCAACATTCTCAAAGCAGTTCCCAACAGTGTCCTCTGGTTATTAAAACAGGGCAATCGGCTCACAAAAAATCTCCAAAATTTTGCTCAAAAAAATGGCGTTGAACCGAATAGGATTATCTTTGCCCCATATTTGCCAAATCAGGAACACCTCGCCCGTCTCCAGCTCGCCGACATCGCTCTTGACACCAAAAACTATGGCGGCCACACTTCAACAACCGACTGTATCTATGCCAGCGTTCCCGTCATTACCACCATAGGCAAACACTTTGCTTCCCGCGTTTCGGCCAGCATACTAAACCACTACGGCTTACCAGAACTTATCACCAACAGCACAATTGAATATCAGGATATGGCCATAGAACTTGGCAATAACCCTCAAAAACTTCTAAAATTAAAAAACAAAATCAAAAAACTCAAGCCCAACAATCCTCTTTTTGACACCCAAAAATTTGTCCAAGATCTTGAAAAGATCTATCTTAATCTCTGGCAAGACTATCTTACAAATTATGATCTCTGAAGCTGATCAACAAAACAACATAGCCGTTACTCTCTACAAATCTGGTGAACAAAAAAAGGCTGTTGTCGTTTTAAAAAAAATTCTAGAAACTTCACCTAACCACTACCAAGCAAACTTTAACTTTACCGAAATCACAAACCGGCTTTATAACCAAAGTCTAAATTTATTCATTCAAAGTAAATTCCAAGCCTCGGCCAAGCTCCTTCTTTTTCTCATTAAGTATCAATCAAAAAACCCAGCCTACCACT
>CAZQDQ010000003.1:0-26252 GCA_964592455.1 uncultured Pseudomonadales bacterium | reverse complement strand
AGGTTAAAGAAGAAAAAAATTCCTACACCAACAAAAACTAAGTTAATAAGGTCAACACCACCTTTGGTTAATAAATCCGATATGGTGCTTGAATTTGATGGACTGAACTTTGTGCCATTAGGAAGAGCTAGTCCAGAGATGTTGGCGTCGTCAGCGGCATAGACATTTGGTGTCAATATACTCATATGTTTAAGCTAATCCTGGTAAACCTAAAATATTAATACCTATTAGATTAAGTAAAAAGACTGAAAGGAGGATGAAAATAAGCCCTGCGATTGCAGAAGTGATGATTTCACTGCCAGATTTTAACTTGTCTGGTATCCCGGCAGAAGTTGTAACTATAAAGACTCCATAAAGCATAAGAATTAGGGCCAAGCCACCACCTAGTCCGACTGCAATTTTAATTATCGAGTTAAAAAAACTATTTGCACCATCAGCTTTGGTGCTGATACAACCTATGGCTGTTTCAACCTGATCTTGTCCAGTACAAGCCGCAAGAGCGTTTTTGGTTGATACAAAAACTATAAAGAGAGTAGAAATTAGAGAATAATAAATGCGTTTCATGAGACAGTTAATTTTAACACGATCATTGTCATCGCGAGCGTAGTGTGGCGATCTGTACAAGTTATATTGATTATTATGGATTGCCGCGTCACTTCGTTCCTCGCAGTGACGAATACGGTAAACTAAATAGAGATGTATAAGAGGTTTTCGTTAATTTTATTGTTGGTTATTGTATCGGCGAGGTGGGCTTTTGCGGAGGTAAACTGTGATGGAAAATCGGGTGACGCGCATATTGACTGTCTTAGTGCACAGATAGGGGATCTTAATAAATCTTTGGAGATGAGTGTGGCAGCAACAAAACCGCTAGAATCGGAAATAGGTAAGTTAAGTACAAAGATTAAACAAATTCAGCTACAAATAAACGAGGCAACAAAAAAACAAAAACAAACAGAGCTTGATATTAGACTTAGAGGTGAGAAGGTGACTGAGCAGTACGAAATTTTGTCTATAAAACTTCGAGAAATGTATAAAAGACTTAGGTCTAGACCTCTTTGGGCTAACTTAGTAGTTAATAAGGGATTAGGAGAAATTAGAAGAGAACTCGCTTACAGACAGGATAGTAATGATAAAGATAGACAAATAATTGTTAGTTTAATAAATGAGATAACCTCTTTAGAAGAAGATAAAAAGCGACTAGAGGTTCAGAAACAACAACTGGCGAAGTTACAAACAGAGTTAGATAAACAAAACAACTTTTTCTTGGGAGAAGTAAAAAAAGCAAAAGCTTATCAGTCTGATTTAACAAATAAAATTGCCCAGTTGTCTTCTAAGCAACAGCAGCTGTTAGCAGAGAAACTTGGAAGTTTAAATTTACCCGCTAGTTTAGGTGGGGGAACGTTAAGTTGTGTAGATGATAGAAAAATTGATCCCGGATTTGGAAACGCTTTTGCCTTTTTTACTTATGGAATACCTCACAGAGTTGGTATGGACCAGTACGGGGCGCATGGAAGAGCAAAAGCGGGACAGTCAGCTGAGGACATTTTAAGAGCTTATTTTGACAACATTGATTTTGTATCAGGGAAAGATGGGGAAACGGTAAAAGTAAACGGAACAAACGAATTTGGACAGACGTTTAATAATGAATCGATGAATATAGAGGAGTACATGAAACACTTACACGAGATGCCGCCAAGTTGGGATAATAAAGCCTTGGAGGCACAGGCAATTGCAGCTAGGTCTTATGCATTGTTTGAGCAGCGGTCTAAAGGCTTTTTGTATCCAAGTCAAAAAGACCAAGTAGTGAAAAAAGAACTCAACTCTTCTCGATGGATAGATGCAGTAAACGCTACTAAGGGTAAAATAATTGCTCAAGGTGGAAATCCTGTTAAGGCTTGGTATGCTTCAACTTCTGGCGGTTACACTTTTAACTCGGGAGACATTTGGTCTAGAAATACTTCTCACACCAAAAGGCTTAGAGATACTAGCGGTGAGGTTTCTAGTTTTGGGGACTTGCAAAGCAAGGCTTACAGTAAAGAGTCGCCTTGTTTTTATTCAGCTCAAGGTTACCGTAAGGAGTATGGAAAATCGGCTTGGCTAAAATCCGAAGAGGTAGCAGATATTGTAAATGTCTTGATTTTGGCCCAAAATGATTCTGGAACTCAGAAACACTTGTCACAGCCAGATAAGCCAAATCCAGATGGAGATGAGACTTGGAATGCAGATAAAGTTAAACAGGAACTAAAAAACAGGAAGATAAACCCGTATTCCAGTGTAACCTCTGTAAGTGTATCTGTTGATTTTGGTATTGGTAAGGTGACAAATGTGACTGTAAATGGTGATGTGGGGTCTAAAAGTTTTTCCGCTAATGAGTTTATAAACTATTTTAATTTGAGAGCTCCGGCAAACATTCAAATTGTAGGACCGCTGTTTAACGTAGAGAAGAGGTGATTTTTTTCGTTTCGGAATACGCAAAAATCCGTACTCACGCGTACCTGACTCGGGTAAGCCTCGCATGGACATGTTCCGTGCGGTTTTTGCTTAATTCCTGCAACGACTTTTTGTTTAGTTTTTTGTTTTGATACAATAATATGTATAAATGCCAGAGATTTTTGCAAAAAAAGAAAAGGAATCTGAACAGGTTAAGAGGATGTTGGGTGAAAAGTGTATAAATGGCAGTTTGTGGAGCTCGTTTGTCGTTAATCCGGATAGACTTAGTTTTGAGACTCAACATGAGTCGGAAGAGGTTATCCTTTTGGGTAGAAGGCATCCAATTACTAATCTTGGATGGTTATCGTTGGTTTCTTTGGCGATGTTTGTGCCAATGTTTTGGAAAGAGTTTCCTTTCTTTGCGGTTTTGAGTGAGGTAACGGTAACAAAAGTGACTATTTTATGGTATTTGTCGCTTATCTTTTACACCATATTAAATGCTTTGTTGTGGTTTTATAATGTGTACATTGTTACTGACGAGAGATTGGTAGACGTTGATTTTTCGGGGCTTTTGAGTAAGGTAGTAAATGTAGCTGATTTAAACAACTTAGAGGATGTAAACTACTCTCAGACTGGTTTGGTTGACAGTATTTTTAATATTGGTACTGTTGTTGTCCAAACTGCTTCTGAACAAAAAACACCAGACGCATCCGGAGAACTTTCAGCTTTTACATTTGAGAGGATACCGAGTCCAGACAAAGTTACTCAGGTTATTTCATTACTAATTGATAACGAGGAAAGAGAGAATAGAAGATAACATGGAAGAACTAATAGGCTTTCAGATTACTATTGATAAGGTTGTTAGCTTTTTGGTTGGTTTGTCTTTGGTATTACTTTGTATATTGTCTTTGATTATGGTTCGTCAGGCTGGACTAATGAATAGAGTGGTTAACTATCCAATAGGGGGGAGTCTTAAAACACTGGTTTGGGGGTTTGCATTCATTTGTTTGTTGATCACTGTTATAGTGATATTAGCCTAAAGAAAAGATAAACTGCCCAAAAATGAATAATGGATTAGGAATAAATTTTTTTCGTTACCTAAAGGAGGAAGATGGTCAAACTTGGGTGCAGGTTTTTGCGAAGTTGCCGTTTGATAATGTAGATCTTGGGCAGAAAGGTGCTTTGTTTGGAGTAGTTAAATTAAAAAAGACGGACGACTGGTCTGAGTTGGACATGGAAATGACTTCTTGGATAGAGGAATACTACAATGGCGTAGAAAATACTTTCGACATAGCTGATTTTTACTCGAAATTTAAAGTTAAGTACCAATTAATTGATAATGTTTGGTTATGGATTGTTAGTGATCAAGAAAAAAGAACAATAAGGGTCATGGGTGGTGGGTCGGTCTCTTTTTTGATTAAGAGGTCTGTTAACAAGATTGACTTGTCAAAGAATGTGGACTCAATGAGAGTTCTTTCGGGCGAGTTAAAAAGTGGAGACGAGATTCTTTTTGGTATTGGTGGTCTTTTCTTAGAAGAAGATGGTGTTTTTGAAAACATCAACTTAAATAATTCTTATGGTTACTTTAAAATACAAGTTTTTGACTTACCAGAAGAGAAAGTTGTTAAAGCAGAAGAAAAACAAGTTTTGGAATTGACTACTAAGAAGGAGATTCCTAGCTCTAATGAAGATACAGAGATTGCCACCGACAAATATATAGGAAAATTAACTTTTTTTAGCAGAGTGAAGAATCTTTTTTTGCATAGAACCAGAGGGTTAGTAATTGCTGATGAAGACTTAAAGAGAAAAAGAAAAAAAGTCTCTTTGTTGCTAGGGTTGTTGTTTGTAGGCCTGTTAGTTATTAGTTTAACCTTAGGCGGCCTTAAGAAGAGATCGGAGATGGCAGAGAGTAGGTGGACAGAATTTTCAGAGCCTATCGAAAAAATGGTTACTGACGCGGTTGATATAGTAAAGATTAATCCGTCTGGAGCAAAGAGAATGGTAGAGGAAGCAAAACAAAGGTTTTCTGCTGGCAAAAGTGTCTTTGATAACGACAAAACTAGTTACTTGGAAAAAAAGATAGAAGAAACTTGGGTTTTGGTTTCTGGAGAAAAGATTGCAGATTTGAAGGAAGCCGTTAATCTAGAACTTGTTAGAGCTGGAGTAAATGCCAACAGAATTAGTTACTCTGAGGACAATTTATTCTCAGTTACTAGTGGAGAGTCGGGAATAGTAATGTCTGTTGTTGTGGATAGTAAAGAAATGAAGGTTTTGGCTGGGAAAGGGGCCGGACTTGGGTGGATAGACTCAGTTATTAATAAAAAGAAGGCGTATGTTTTGACAAAAGGAGGTGTCTTTGTGGCTGGAAATGAATCTAGTTCACTGGTTTTTGACACGGCAGTTACTGATCCTATTTCTCTTGCTGTATTTGGTTCTAATTTATATGTTTTAGAGAAGGGCAATAAAGAAGTTTTTAAATATTCAGTTACTGATTCTGGTTTTGGAGAAAGGCAAAGATGGTTAAAAGAAGGGCAATTTATTTCAAATGCTCCATTGGATATGGATATTGATGTTGATATATGGATTTTGGAGCAAGGAAATGTATTGGAAAGGTTTAGAAGAGGGGTAAAAGAAACCTTTGTCCTTAGTGGTTTACCAAAAGAAATTGAGGTAGAAAAAGTAAGTGTCGAAGTTGATGGAAACAGGATAGCTTTGTTGTCTTCAAAACAAGCGACTATTGTTTTTTGCTCAAAAGAAACGGGAGTTTGCGACAAGCAATTAAAAGGAAATAATTTAGGAGAGGTAAAAGATATTGCATTTGGCAGTCAAGGGGTTTTGTACGTTCTTCTTAAGTCTTCAATTGGAGTGGTAAACTAGTGTTGTGTTTGCTGTAAACAAGAAAGTTAAATTCGATTATGAAGTAATTGAGTCGTATGAGGCTGGTATTGTCTTAACTGGGTCAGAAGTGAAATCAATTAGATCTGGTTCTGTAAATTTTTTAGGGTCTAGAGTAGTTTTTGTCGATGGAAAAGTGAAATTGCTAGGACTAAATATTAATAAGTATAAATTTGATAGTGCCGAAAATTATGAACCAGCAAAAGTGAGAGATTTACTTTTAAAAAGAGCGGAGATTGTTGAAATACAGTCAAAAGCTAAGGCTGGTGGGTTGACTTTGGTGCCTGTTAAGCTGTATAATAAGGGTAGTCTAATTAAGTTACAGATTGCTCTTGTAAGAGGTAAAAAAAAGTATGAAAAGAGAGCAGAAATCAAGAAGAGAGATGTCGATAGAGGTTTGGCGAGGCGATTAAAAAAATAGTAAAAAATATGGATATCTTTTGGACAAAAATAATGCCTGAGTGTGTATCTATTTACCCATGGGGTAGGGAGTTTAGTGGAAAAATGGGTGCTAAAAAAATTCAAGAAGAAGTGTCTTCTCGTGTGCGCAAAATGACGGACGACGAATTTGATTTATTCCTCTCTGCGGTGGTTATGCAGTCTAGTAAAGATCAAATGATGGGGGTTGCCTTGACAGAAAAAATTCAGTTTTTTAGAAGTTTGAGGAAGTAAGAAAGCTTTCGATTTCTGTGTTCTTGATATGTAGGAGCTTGCTCGTTGTGGTGGGAATTCCTCTCGGTCAAACTCTGCTGAGTTTGCCTCAAGGCCGGCCTCGTCGCCAGTCGCGACTCCGACTTTCAATTCCCACTTAATTATAAAAAAATAAATATCCCGCCATAAAAGCGGGATATTTATTTTGTGGAGACGGTGGGAATTGAACCCACGTCTGAATTAGATGATTTAAAGATACTACAAGTTTATTTTGCCGATTTTCCATAAGGCTTCAGGCAAACAAGAACACCTTATGGTTGATTAATAAAGATTAGTCTTTGAACATTAATCAAATTCAAAGCATTCAATCCAGTGTTTACTCGCCCTAAAAGTACCCTGGGATCCAATAACTTTTAGAACGTCATTAGGCTTTGGCTTAGGCAAAAGCGTAAGCACCAGCGTAAGAGTTGGAGCCACCGAAGACGGTGGAACCAAGTAACTTGTCTTCTTTGTTGACAGTTGTTATTTAGTCTTTTTAACAGCTTTGACCAAAGCTGACTTGCATCTTGTAAATGAACTAATTCATCGAAGCCTGTCGTCCCCAAGTCCCATAATGTTAGCATGTTTCCGGCGTAAAATCAAGTTTTTAATCCCCCTTATCTTCCTTTTAACAAGGAGGACATTGGTTAAATGCGCTGAGATAAGATGAATTGTGTTGGAGACTTTAATTGATTTTTTCTTGCCCCATTTTTGCCCTATTTGTGGTAAGGTGGACGAGATTTTGTGTAATCTATGTGAAAGGGAGTTGAGTGGTGCAAGTCAAATTTGCCCTGTTTGTGGTGAAGAGTCGATTATGGGATGGACACACGAGATATGTAAAGGGAAAAATAAACTGGAGGGGTTGATTTCTTTGTTTGAGTATGGAGACCCAAGCGTTAGAAAAGTAATAGACGCAATTAAATATGACTTTAACAAAGATCTAATACCTCGTTTGTTTGAGAAAATTAGAATAGAAGTGGGGGTTGGTTTTGACTATGTAGTGCCGGTTCCACTTCATTATTATAGATATAATTGGCGAGGGTTTAATCAGGCGGAGTTGATTGCTCAAGTTCTTGGATCTCAGATTTTTGTTCTTGGTGAGAGATTGTTGGTAAGAAAGAAAAATACAGTGCAACAGGTGAAGATGACAAAAAGAAAAGAGAGATTGTTAAATGTTAAAGGTGTTTTTGATATTTCAAATGAAGCAAGAAAAGTTGACTTAAAAGATAAGAAAGTTTTATTGGTTGATGATGTGTTTACGACCGGCGCCAGTATGAGTGAGTGCTGTAAAGTACTTAAGAACCATGGGGTTAAAGTTGTTTGGGGGTTTTGTTTGGCCCATTAAAAAACTCGGTATAGACCGAGTTTAGCTAAGATATCCAAAGAATTTAAGTAAGCGAAGAAGGTACTTGTTTTGTTTTGGATCTGTGAAATTGCCATCTTCACCAATAGTTAGCCTTTTAGCAACACTAATTGCTTCTTCTAGTGTCCAAAGGCCTGTGGCTCTGATTGCATCTTCGTGCAAAATGATATAAACCCTCCTGTCACTTTTGTTTTCAAGTAATAGATTAATCAGTTGGCCAATAAAGGTGTGGTTGTCTAGATGAATTGAGTGGAAGCCGACCCAATAAGACTGCATACTTATAAGCACTTTTGGTGTTTGACTCATAGAACCTCTCTTTTTTTTTAGGGAATAAATGTGGGGCCGAGTTTTGCAATAGTTTCATTTGCTAACCTCTTATCCAGTAGAGGGTCCATATTTTTCCAACTACCTCTTTCGGGGACGTTTAGCAAGTTGGCAGTAAGTAAGCGAAGATACTCAGGTTTAGCTGGTGGATTCCAGCATACCAAAGTTTCGTTGCTTGGAGTTGACCAGAGAAGATAGGGGAGTCTAATAGATCTGTATTTTTTTCGAAATTCACTAAAGTTTTCGATAGCTTCAATTTTCGATTCTGGGAAATCTTTTTCAATTTGAAATTTAAGGCTGATTTTGGCAGGGAAAATGTGAAGGTGGGCGTGGTTTATAGTTTGACCAACAACGCCGTGTTCAAAAAAAGTAACATTGTGATGGTATTCATCTTCTAGAATAGTGATAAGTTCGTGAGTAAGATGGTCCAAATTTGCTGCTTGTGGTTTATTGAGAGCTCCAAGACAAGCTGTGTGCTTTTTGGGGATAACGAGCAAATAGCCACCGTTGGTTATTTGCCCAAGGGAGGCAACAATGTTAAACCCTTCAATGGTCGCTATTGTTCTGTCTTTAATTTTTTAAAAATTACAAAAAAAACAGGGCATTTTTTCTCCTTTGTAAGGTTCAGGTGGGGAAATTATATAGCAATTCTGGTGGAGAGGCAGGGATTCGCCTTTCGATAAATTTCTGCTGAAATTTTCTCAAGGCCTGCCTCAGCGTCAGTCACGCTTCCGGCTCTTGAACCCCACGAAGCAAGCTAACTTTTTTGCCGCAAGGGCAAAATAGTTAGTTGCGGAGAGGCAGGGATTCGAACCCTGGGTGAGTTTTATCTCACGGAAGTTTAGTAAACTTCTGCACTAGACCACTATGCGACCTCTCCAAAAAGCGGAGAGTACAGGGGTCGAACCTGTTAGGGATTGCTCCCACTAGTTTTCAAGACTAGCGCATTACCGTCCTGCCCACTCTCCGTGCATCATATTTTACCATTCAGCGAGGCTGAAAGCTGATAAAATAAAAGCTTGTTGGAGGCGTCCGATAGTGGTTATTCGAGCGGGTTGCTAACCCGCGACCTAACAAGGTCTCGTGGGTTCGAATCCCACCGCCTCCGCGTTTTTGTCTTATAATATTGACATTTATGGGTAATTATGGTATACTTTCGCGATGTAGGAAATTTATTCTGCTGAGGCTATTTAGCCTTGCTACACTTTCTAAGTTCTTTAAACGAGGAGATAAGCAATGAACAAAACCTTTTGGGGTACTTTTCTGGCGGTGATAGCTGCCCTTGTAGTTTACAACTTTGTCACAAGCTATACTGCTAGCCATGTGCTTGTAGCAGGACAAGGAAATGGCATTGGAGGAAGTTACGTTATTCAGAAGGTTGTTGGGCCGTGGACGAATCCTGACGACGTATATTCTGTCTACGTAATTTCAGTTGCATCCAAGGAGTCGGTAGGCGGTGGTTGGGACATCATTCCTGACTTTGACACTGAAGTTAGAGTGGTCGAAAACTCATTGCGAGGCTTTGATGGATCAAACCACAACGGTACAAGTGATGGTGATTCTGATCTTGGTATTGCGGTCACTTATGTGACCGTTTGTGCACCGTCCGGCCTTACGACTTATGAGGAAGTGCTTGCGTATAGTTGGTCTACGGACAAAAAAGGCCCTCGCTGGAACTATATCGGTTATAACTTCCACGATATGGATGACAATTTTTCCCCACATGTATTGACCTGCGGAAAATGATTAAATGTGCCCCTGATGGAGAAATCCTCAGGGGCGATTTTTATCGAAAATAGAGACAGTTGCACACTCATCTAGAGTGCTTATGCTAAGATTGTTTTGTGAATGAAAGCGGTGATTTGAAGGAAAAAATTATTTTTGAATGGGAGTCGTATGATAGGCCGCACAAAGTGTGGAGTAGAGAGTTTTATAGCTCGGTAATAGTTATTGCTTTTTTGGTGTCGGTAATCTTGTTTTTTATTGAGGGAGTAATGCCTGTTATTGTGGTTTGGGCCTTGGTGTTTATGCTTTGGGCAATGAATAAAACAGAGCCAATAATAACAAAAAACACTATGACCACCTGGGGTTTGAGGTCTGTAAATAAGTTTTATGACTATCAGAGGATGAGTAATTTTTGGTTGGAGACAAAGTGGGGGACGAGACTTTTGAGAATTAATTTGGTTGACTCACCGTGGCATGTGGTATTCGTGATTAATAGTGATTTGGAAGAGAAAATAAAAAGTGAATTAGAGAAGGTGGTACCATATATGGTGCCAGAGCCAACAGCCATGGATAGGTTTACTAAATGGCTTGCGGATAAGGTTCCCCTAGAGTGAGTAGAGTTGAGGTAAAATATACCCATGCGTTCGTAGCTCAGTTGGATAGAGCACTAGCTTGCGGAGCTGGGGGTCGCAGGTTCGAATCCTGCCGGACGCACACGAAGTTTGCCCTCCTTTGCCAAGGCTACGGAAGGGCCTTCGGGAGGGTGGGCAGGGCGGTAATGCGTTGGTTTCGAAAACCAATTCCCTTTTTGGGATAACAGGTTCGACTCCTGTACCCTCCGCCAATATGAGTAATGAAAATCTATTTGGTTCTGCTTTGGAAACCAAAAATCAACCGGTGTACCCTAGCATGGTGTTTTTTGAGGCCGATGGAAGGTTCTCAAAAGTTGACTTTGAAGCTTGGACAGAAGGAAAATTAGACAAAGATGACTATAAGGAAAAGATAGAAGAATTGGAAGATAGAGGTTTTCAAGAATATTTTCCTCAAGTTACTCTGACTAAGACAGAATTTCAGCCTGATGCAAAGTTTACGGCAATTCAAACCAAAGATCCAATAGAGGAGGCGAAAAAAATCTTGAGAGAAATTGAAACAGAGACGGATAAGAAATGGCAAATGGAAATTATTATTGAGACTTATGAACAGAATCAGAAAAAAATGAGAATTTTTATTAGGGAAAAATATTCGAAGGATGCTTTAGCGGAAGAAGCTAAAACGTTAAGGGAACATTTTGGGGGAAAATACTTATTAGGGAAAGATGACAACGAGTATCCACATGACTATATTTGTTGGGTTGTTGAATCATTGGAAGAAGGAATGATAGAAAGGGCAAGAATTGACTATGAGCAACAAGGAGATAAATGGGATGAGTGGTCAATAGACTTTTTGGAAGAATGTTTGTTTGACGAAATTAATATGTCTGCAAAACAGAGAATTAAGAAGTGGACAGAAGTAGAAGATTAAATGTATGAAAAAATTACAAGAACATATAAAGAAAATAAACAAAGAGAGAGGGTGGGAAGAAACAACAGTGCCAGAGTTGTTTATGTACTTATCTGAGGAGGTCGGGGAGGCAGCAAAAGCGGCGAGGCAGTTAATGAATTCTAGGGTTGACAAATCTTCTGATAAATATGAATTAGGGCACGAACTAGCTGATATTTTAAGTTATATTTTGGATGTGGCTAATAGGTTTGATATTGACTTGGAAGAGTCTTACTGGGAAAAAGAGGAGATAAACAAAAAACGAAGCTGGAGCAAAGTAGATTGATTTTAGTTTAAATCTAACATGGAGTTGGTTATACCATTCCAAATGAGACATTGTTTGTAGTTTATGTACTCATTGTCTGCTGGTGGATATCCCCAGCCCCAAAAACCGTACTGAGATCTGTCGCCTTTGGCAGGATCATAGGCGGGATAGAGAATTCTCCAAACTTTCCCTTTGGACCAGATAGCGTTTTCTGGTTTGGGAGTAAAAACTTGCAGGTAACAACTTCTTCTTATGTTTATGACCCTAATTTGAGACCAGTAAAACCAGAATCCAAGCAAGAGGATTAATAAGACAGGCAATGTATTTTTCGCTTTGAACATATAACTATCTTAGCAAAGAACACCCGCCTTGACACGGGTGGATAGTCTTTGTATAATAGTGTGTAAAGTACACTAAAAGGAGAAGGTTATGTCTAAATCGAGATTGCCTGAAGTTGGAGATGTGATAGTCTCTAAAAAGTTTATCTATGGTGAAAAAAACTTTGATCTTGATGACAAGAGAATTCGTGTTGGTCGAGATGCACCCAAATACATTGTTAGAGAACATTTAACAGACGAAGAGATTGTTGAGATTGTCCTGAAAACCAAAAAGATGCCAAAAGGCGAGGCTTTGTGGATTGGGCGGGATTACGGATCTGTTGATTTAACAAGAGCAAAAGCTGAATATGTTGTGATCGAAGCAAAAATGCAAGGTGGGGGAACAGGCCATGGCCCGCACGATGTTTATCCTGATGGCTGGTATGTGGTCGCAAAGAGATTGGATAAACGGCGCAAGTGGAATCCAAGAGGTGAAGAAATTACTTTCTATATGACTGGTTGTTTTATTAACTTGATACCTCCAGAAGAAGTATCGATTGTGGGAAAGATCTCTGTTAGTTACACTTAGCACTAAAATTTACACCCTGTTGTTATCGGGGTGTTTTTTTGTGATAGGATTGGCCATGGAAAAATTCCAAGACAGATTCTTTGAAGAAGTTAGGGAGAGACTGAAGATTTTAAACATAAAAGCTGTTTTGTTTGACTTTGATGATACATTGATTTGCACTGGTGAATTGTTTACAAAATACATGGATGAGTTTGTGGAGATAGTTTCCAAAGAAACAGGTTTAAGTTTTGAAGTTGTAAGATCTGATTTGGAGAGATTCAATGATGAAGAATATAAAAAGCAAGGTGTTAACCCAGAGAGATGGTCAGTAGTGGTGCAGAGAATGACTGAAGAAAGGGAAGGTTATGGAGAATCGGCAGTAAAAAACTTAGAGGTATTGATGAAAATATATTTTGACGAACCAAAAATGAAGCCAGGAGCTATGGCAATGTTGGAAATACTAAAATCGGCTGGAGTAAGAATGTCGCTGGTGACGCATGCTAATGTTGAGTGGACCCAAAGAAAATTGGAAAGTACTGGAATTGGAGGGTACTTCGAGACAATAAATATTGTCGATGAAAATAGACATAAAGGGCCAGATGATTGGTTTGGTGCCGCAGTCCAAATGTCAGTTTTGCCGTCAGAGTGCCTTATTTTGGGAGATAGCTTGGGAGGAGACATTATTGCAGGGGCAACAATTGGCGCAAAAACAATGTGGTTACACAAGGGAAACAACTGGTCAATGTATAGAACAGGAGAGCTTCCAGCGGAGACGGTGGTGCTAGATAGTATTAGTCAAATGCTATCTGCATTGGATCTGTTGAGGTAGAATATTAAGGTTAGAAGGTCAAATTGGAGGAGTCGGATAGTGGTCTATTTCACACGCTTGGAAAGCGTGCAGGCGCAAGTCTACGTGGGTTCGAATCCCACCTCCTCCGCCAAAACATGATAAACGTAGACGCAATAACAACTTGGTTAGAAAAGTTAGCCCTTTCTATCAGATTGGAGTATTTTGTAGTGTTGGGGTCTATTTTAGAAGAAATAATAGTTCCAATTCCGTCTCCTTTTGTAATGACAACGGCGGCATTTGTGGCTAAGGCACAAAATTTAGACTTGTGGCAAGTCTCATCTGTTTGTGTTGCAGCTGCTTTAGCAAAGGTGTTTATGTCCTGGTTTTTTTATGTAATTACAGATAAGGCGGAGGATATTATAGTTGGAAAGTTTGGAAAGTATATTGGTATCACTCACAGGAATGTGGAAAAAATAGGGATTATGCTTACTGGTAAGTGGTGGAATGATGTGGTTTTGTTTTTGCTTAGGGCCATACCTATTTTTCCAACCTCGCTAGTGACAATTGCGGCAGGAGTTATTAAATATCCAGTTAAGCCGTTTTTAGTAGTAACTTTTATTGGGACTTTGGTACGTAACTATTTTTATGTTTGGGTTGGTTACTTCGGATACGATCAGTTTAATAAATATTTTAGTTATTTTAAAGAAAATGTGTGGACACTGATAGGCTTTTGTTTGTTGCTTGTCGGATTTGTTTTTGGGTTGATGAAATTAAAAGATCGGCTGTTTGAAAAGGTTATTGGAGAAGAATAAAGCCTGTTATCTTGTAGAATAAAATAATATTTATGGATAGAGTGACATTGTGGCTTCAGAGAATGGCAGAGAGTACAAGATTGGAGGTTTTTGTGGCCTTTGGTTCTTTAATAGAAGAGATTGTTGGACCTATACCATCTCCGTTTATTATGACTACGGCAGCAGTTATTGCTCAGGAACAAGGTTATCCTTTTTGGGAATTAATATTGGTTGTATCTCTTGGGGTTGCTGTAAAAACCCTGATTGCTATTTTTGGTTATTTTATAGCTGACAAAGCGGCGATCTTGGTTTTGGATAAGTACGGGCAGTATTTGGGTGTTACAAGAAAGGAAGTTGAAGAGTGGGGAAAAATGTTAACAGGTAGGTGGTGGGATGATTTACTACTTTTTTTACTTAGAGCAATACCAATATTTCCTACGCTGCTCGTGACTTTGGCGTGCGGGGTTATTAAGTATTCAAAAAAATCGTTTGTTTTAACAACATTTTTTGGGCTTTATGCTAGAAGCTTACTTTACATTTGGATTGGGTATTTTGGTTATGGTAATTTGGAGGAAATATACATCTATGTTAAAGATAATTTGATGAGTATTGGGGTGTGGTCATTGGTTTTGGGACTGATTTTGTTTGCTATTTATTGGTTTAGGGATAGAATAAGGAAGTTGATTGAGAAGTAAGGTTTTTAAGTATGAATGACCAAGTTGATGAAATAAAACAGAAGAATAATATTGTGGATATTGTAGGCCAATATGTGTCATTAAAAAAGAGTGGCAGACATCACAAGGGTTTGTGTCCATTTCACAAAGAAAAGACACCGTCTTTTTTAGTAAATGACGAATTAAATTTGTTTAAGTGTTTTGGCTGTGGTGCTGGAGGTGATGTTATTAAGTTTGTAATGGATATAGAAGGAATTGATTTTTTACAGGCATTGGAGCGTTTAGCTGCGAGAGTAGGTATTAAGTTGGAAAGGAAGAAAAATCAATTTGGAGATGTGAGTGCGGACTTGTATCAGCTGATGGAACTAGTGACAAGGTACTACAATTGGATTCTTGTAGAAAGTAGATCTGGAGAAGAAGCGAGGAAATATTTGAAGCTTAGGAAGATAGACAAGAAAGTAATAGAAACTTATAAAATAGGTTTTTCTTTGCCATCTTGGGATGGTCTTATAAAATATCTGACACAAAAAAAGGGTTACAAGCCAGACTTACTGGAGAGAGCTGGCTTGGTGATAAAGAAACAAAACGGAGGTTATTATGATAAATTCCGTGGTCGGATAATGTTTCCCTTGTTTGATGCAGGAGGAAGGGTGGTTGGTTTTACCGGGAGAGTATTACCAGGTAGCTCAAAAGAAGGTGAGCCAAAATACTTAAATACCCCAGAAACAGAAATTTATCATAAAGGCAAAATGTTGTTTGGTTTTCATTTGGCAAAGCAGGCGATTAGAGAATCTAAGAGGGTTGTTTTGGTCGAAGGCCAAATGGACCAAATAAGCTCTTTTATTAGTGGAGTGACAGAAACTGTAGCTGTTGGCGGTACAGCAATAACTGAAGACCAAGTAGAAACAATAGCACGGCTTGCGGAAAAAATATATATATCACTTGACGCCGATACAGCAGGTTACGTAGCGATGAAAAGATTGGTAGATCTTTCTGAAAAAAGAGGTTTGATTGTAAAAGTTGTTCAACTAGAAGGTGGTAAAGACCCAGACGAAATTTCCCGAAACTCACCAGTAGCATGGAAAAAAATGGTAGAAAAGGCGGTTGATGTTTACGAGTTTGTTTTAAATAGAGCTTTTTCGATTTATGGAATTGATTCGGTTGACGGAATATCTAAAGTGTTGGGAGAAGTAATTCCTTTTTTGACAAAAATAGAAAATACAATTATTAGAGAAGTTTGGGCAAAGAGACTAGCAGAAAAAATTGGGGTTAGTTTGCCTAGTGTATTAAGTGAAATTGATAGGGGTAGAAACGGAAGAATGGTGGGAGCTATTTTGAAAAACAAGGAACAGACGTCTTCGGAGACAAAGACTGAAAAATTGACAAAAATGTTGATTGTTAACTTACTAACAAAGCCAAATCTAATAAAAATGGCCAGAAAGGTGCTGTCTGGGTTAACTGGGAGAGGTGGTGTTTGGAAGACGCTAACTTATCTTCTGGAAAAAGGTAAGGATGGGTCAGTAGCAGTTAATCTTATTAAAGATATGCCGGCGGAAATGAGGGACTTGGCCAACGAAATGTATATGTTGGCTGATGACTTGGAAATTGATGAAAAGGAAACAAAAGAGTTAACTGTTAGCCTGGCACGAGAAAAAATACGAGAACAAAGAATTGAGCTGTCTGCCAAACTTGAAGAAGCAGAAAAAAAAGGCCAAACTAAAGATGAAGAAGAGCTTTTGCTAGAAATGAGAGACTTAGGAGAAAGGGAAAATATGCTTTTTTCTGTTGATTTGCCATAAAAATGTGGTATGCTAGGGGAGACTATTATGGCCGATAAAAAGGGACAATTGTCCAACCTCCAAAAGATCGAATTAATTCTTGAGCAAGGGAAAGAGCAGGGTTTTGTGACTCAGGATGATATTCTAGAGTATTTTCCGCATCCAGAAAAGCAGGTAAACGACTTAGATTACCTTTATGAGGTTCTTTTTAAGGCTGATGTGGATGTTTTTGAGAGTGTTTTGGCTGGTCAGGACGCGGAGATTTTAGAAGCTACTTCAGAGTTGGAGAAGGAGTTGGAGTCTTTGTCTCGCCTGGAGGATACTGAAGTAAATGACCCTGTTCGTATGTATCTTAAGGAAATTGGACGAATTCCACTTTTAAAGAGAGATGAAGAAATTGCTTTGGCACAGAAGGTAGAGAGAGGAAACGAGAGGGCTAAAGATATGCTCACCAAATCTAATCTTCGTTTGGTTGTGTCTATTGCTAAAAAGTATATGGGAAGAGGAATGAGCTTTTTGGACCTGATTCAAGAAGGGAACAAAGGTTTAATTAGGGCGGTAGAAAAGTACGATTGGACCAAGGGTTTTAAGTTCAGTACTTATGCTACCTGGTGGATTCGTCAGGCAATTACCAGAGCTATTGCTGACCAAGCCAGAACAATTCGTATTCCAGTGCACATGGTGGAGACGATTAACAAGCTCATCAGAACTCAGCGCAAACTGATGCAGGAGCTTGGAAGAGAACCAACGGATGATGAGGTGGCAGCAGAGCTGGAGACTACTCCAGATAAAGTTCGTGAAATTCTAAAAATTGCTCAGAAGACTACATCTTTAGAAACACCGATTGGTGACGATGAGGACTCGATGCTGGGTGACTTTATCCCAGATGAGAGACAAGCAACTCCTTACGAGTCGACTTCGCGTCAATTAATGCACGAGAATCTGGAGGATGCACTAAGTTCTTTGACCGAACGTGAAAGTAAGGTCTTGAGAATGAGGTTTGGTTTAGATGGAAGCAAGCCTTTAACTTTGGAAGAAGTGGGAAAAGTATTTGGAGTTACCAGAGAGCGTATTAGGCAAATTGAGAGTAAAGCGCTTCGTAAGTTGCGACACCCCAGTAGAAGAAGAAAGTTGCAAGATTACTTAGAATAGTTTATTCAAAATTCTATTTGCTTCGAAGTATCGCAAAATGCGTACTCGCATCGCTCCTGACTGGCAGGGCGTATCTGCGTGCGCTTTTGCTAACACTTCTGCAGCTTCAGAATTATTGAATGAATTTCAAATTAAAACTTTTTGAGATCTGAAATTTGTCAACTGAGATCTAACTTTGGTTTGGGTTTGCCGGGAACAACGTGATGTTTTATACAGCGAGCTTGGTAGTTTTGTTCGGCACCGATAAGAACAATTGGATCAGTATAGTTTGCAGGTTTACCGTTTATTAATCTTTGGGTTCTTGTGGCTTCGTTTCCGCAGTGTACACCTTCATTTTCATATTCGCAAATTGCAGTTAGTTTTTCAATTTCGTCGCAAAGAGAAAGGAGAATTGGCATTGATCCAAATGGTTCACCACGAAAGTCGAGAGCAAGTCCTCCAAAAGTTACTTGAATATCCATGTCAGTTAGAAGTTTGACAACATTTACAATTTGCTCATCAAAGAATTGAATCTCATCAATGATTATTAGCTCTAGTTTTGGGTTAGTTTGGAGATATTTTTGAACAATTTCTAAAATTTCAAGTGAATAGTTGATGGGGTACGCTGGATAATATCTTAAGTTTTTACCATCTTTACCTCGGGAAACAAGGTGGTCTTTAGACCAGCGGTCGTCTATTGCAGGTTTAAAAGCAAGGACTGTATGCTTGCGATAGCCCTCTCTTTCCGCAATGTCGATGAGGCGATCTGTTTTACCAGCACACATAGATCCGGAAACACCTTTGAGTTTTTCTGTCATCGAAATTATGATATATGATATTAGTAGATATGTTAACTAGTTTAGTAGTAAATGCTTTGGCTTTTTACATTACTGCTTACTTGGTGCCAGGCATAGTAATTGCAAATATTCAAGTATTGGTGGTGATTGCGGTGGTGTGGGGAATTTTAACTATGATTCTTAAGCCTGTTTTGGTGGTTTTAACGTTACCAGTGAACTTTATAACTCTTGGTTTGTTCACTTTTGTTATTAATGCTTTTTTAATGATGGTAATGAGTAGAATTGTAAACGGGTTTAGTGTGGCTAGTTTTGGAACAGCCTTAATCGCTTCAGTTGTTTTGGCTTTAGTAAATATGGTTTTATCAAAATTAAAATAAAAATATGATGTACTGGAAGGAATCAATATTTGGAGGTGGTTATATGCAAACACCTTTTTTCTTTTGGGGCCTTAGTTTTTGGGTTGTATGGGATATAGCCTGGAAGGGGCTTGCTATGTGGAGGGCAGCAAGGCGCAAAGAGCCTGTTTGGTTTGTGGCGCTGATGTTAATTAATAGTGTGGGACTTTTGCCAATTGCTTATCTTTTGATTTGGGGGAAGGAAGATGGGGACGAAAAAGTGTTTAAGAGCGTTGTGTCGAAGGTGAAGGCGGTAAAAAAGAAAAAGAAGTGATTTAGGCTTGCTTGGGGGCGTCGTGGTTGATAAAATATGATGTGTTCTTAATTGAACGTACTTTTGTTTATTCCCCTGTAGCTCAGTTGGTATGAGCGCCTCCCTGTGATTTCTTAGCAGCTCTTGATGGAAACATCAGGATGAAAAATTGGGAGAATTGTCGGGAAGCCTTCATTCGAAAGAATATGGTAATCCGCAGCCGAGTCCCGACCTAAAGTCGTGGAAAGGTTCAGAGACTATGTACCCAGTCCCTACTTTGACTTTTTTGGTTGAAATGGGAAAGAGATAGTCCCGCGTCCTCGCGAAAGCGGGGGGAGCGAGTAAGGAGGATGTCGCAGGTTCGAGCCCTGCCGGGGGAGCAAAGGGTCCTATAATCTTTTATAGTTGAAATATAAGCGTTTGTTATACTAAGTGTTATGGCAAAATATGTAGATGGATTTGTGTTAGTAGTACCAAAAGACAAAACTGACGAATATAAAAAGATGGCGGAGAGTGGTAGAGATACTTGGATAAAGTACGGGGCACTATCTTATTTTGAATGTCGGGGTAATGATCTTATTCCTCAGGAAATGGGTGGAGAAAAGGCACGCTCTTTTATAGACATGGCAGGGGCGAGTAACGATGAAGAAGTCTGGTTTTCATTTATTACCTTTAAATCGAAAGAGCATCGTGACGAGGTTAACGCAAAAGTAATGGCAGAAATGGGTGAAAAGGCGGAAGAATACAAAGATTTTGTAATGCCTTTTGATATGAAACGAATGGCTTATGGAGGTTTTGAGGTAGAAGTAGAAGGGTAGAATTTTCTTACAAGGATATATCTAGTTTAAAATTGCGATGGCTGCATTAAGTACGGTGGCAAAACTGACCCAGAGGAGATAAGGAATAAGGAGTTGAGAGGCTGTTTTGGATAGCGGGTAGAAACTTTTAATAGTGGCGGCTATGAAGAATAACAAGGGAATGATAACAAGTAGCCCTAGTTCGGGGGATTTGAGACCAAAAAATATAGGAGACCAGATAAGATTTAGAAATAATTGGATAAAGAATAGCCAGACGGCTTTTTTAAATCCTTTCTTTTTGGTGCCTTGTGTCCAGATTAAGTAGATGGAAATTCCCATTAAAAGGTAGAGTGTTGTCCAAACTGGGCCAAAGAGCCAGTTAGGAGGAGAAAAGAACGGTTTGTTAAGACCGGCATACCATGTAGGAATGGCGGTAATAGTAAACGGGGTTCCTAGTAGACCGACAAGTTCACAACCGATAACGGAGAGGGAGAGTTTGAAAATGTTTTTCACTTAGTACAGTATGAGCCAAATAGTAAAGAGTGACAACTGTGTAGTTGTTATAATTTGTTTCATGAATATGTTTAAAAAGGTGAAAGCCAAAACAATTGAAGAGTATTGGGATGGGTTACCAGAAGAGAGGCGAGAAATGCTGGTAAAACTGCACAATCTAGTAATAAAAGCAGCCCCTGAGTTACAGCCAAACTTTTTATACAATATGCCTGGATATGGTAGTTTTGAGTATAAGAACTACAAGGGAGAGATAATAAACTGGCCGACAATAGCCATCGCTAGTCAGAAGAATTATGTTAGCGTGTATGTTTGCTCTTTGGAAAAGGGGAAGTATTTAGCTGAAATATACAAGGAGAGGTTGGGAAAAGTGAGTGTGGGAAAGAGTTGTATTCGTTTTGCAAAGCTTGGCGATGTAAAGATGGCTGTTTTAGAGGAGGTAATAAGACTGGCTTCAAAAAAACCAGGATTGGTGGGTGGTTAGTTGTGAGACGGCCGCATGAAAGAAAAAAACCAATTAGTTGAGTTTGGGGAAAAAATAAAGCTTTTGGATTATGTTGACTTTGAGGTATTGCCAACTGAGAAGGCTGTATCTTTGATAGAAAAAATACCTAGAAGCAGCCAAATTAGAGTAACCTGTCGGCCTACTGGATATGGTGATAGTTTGAGTTTTTTTGAGAAGCTAGGTGAAGAAAATAAAGAAAGAACAATTTTGCACCTAGCGGCGGCAAGGGTGGCTGGGGATGTCGAAATGGATATTTTGTCTGATAGCGTGAAAAAAGAAGGGATTAAAAAGGTTTTTTTGGTGCGCGGTGATGGAAGACTTGGAAGCAACAAATATCATGATACAGTTAGTTTAATTAGAGCTTTTTGCGAGAGAGGAGTTGTTTTTGAGAAGATTGACGTGGCTGGCCACCCTGAAGGGAATCCGATGGATCCCACGGCGATTGAAACTTTGTTAGTAAAGCAAGAGTTGTCAGAAAGTTTGGGTGTTGAAATGGAGATAGTAACACAGATGTGTTTTGATGAGGAGAGATTTATTGATTGGTTGATTGATATAAGAAAAAAAGGTGTATATTTGCCGGTTAGAGTTGGAGTATTGGGAAAGGTAAGGTGGGATACTTTTTTGAAAGTATTAAGTAGTTTGGGGGTTGAAGATGTGTTAGCTTTCTTAAATAGTAAACCTAAGTTGGCAATTAAGATGGCAGAGTATTCAGTTTTTGGTTACAACCCAGAGGACTTTTTGAGGTCTTTAATGAGCGGTGGAGCTATGGATTTGGGAGTGGTGGGGACAAGTGTCTTTACACTGGGGAACATCAGCACATCGGTAGAAGAGATAAAAAGGATAGCTCGGTAAAAGTTGATCCTTTGTTCTTATCTTAGACGCTCTATCTGAGGGTGTTCTTGACCGTAGTTGCTTCTGTCTTTTAGTTGAGAGATATGCTTTTCTCTGATAGTTTTGAGTTTTGCTGGGTTTTTTAGGAGTTGTGAGGCATATTTTCCGCCTAGAAAATGAGGAAGAACGACATAGCCAGATCCTGCGTTGTATAACTCTAGGGCGTTGCTTATACTGTGAGCAACCTGCATAACTAGCGGTGGTTTGGGAGATTTTTTTGAAATTGCCAGAACAATTAAGTTGGTTGAAAGATCTGGAACGGTGGAGATAACTAGTTCAGCGTGGTTGATTTTGATGTCTTCTAGCAGGTCAGGGTCGGCTGCATCGCCGTAGAAGTAATTTACATTCAACCTTTTAAGGTGTTCGATGGCCTCTGGGTCGTGTTCGATTACCAAGAACCTTAAACCTTGTTTTTTGAACAGTTTTATAAAGTCGTAACCAACTCTTCCGCTACCGATGATGATAATAGGATATTTTTCGATGTGAATTGCTTTTTCGCGGGCATTTTTTCTTTCGAATATATTCAGGGCTGGGGCGAGATATCCGTAGATTTTGTCAGAGTAAAAAATTAGATAGGTGGATATAAAAATAGTGATAATACCAACAAGGGTGACAGTGGAAAGAACGTGAGTGTCAACTTGTTTTAAGGTCACACCCAACCCTACAAGAATAAGAGAAAACTCACTGATTTGGGCAGCCATCATACCTGTCTGAAAACTAGTTTTTTTTCTGTAACCCAAAAAGCCCATGACAATCATTTGGATTATTGGGTTAATTAACAAAACAAAAACAGAAAGGATAATTGCAGGGACAAAAATCTTGCTAAAATCACCAATTACCATCCTTGTTCCCAACAGGATAAAGAAGGCGACAATAAAGAAATCTCGTAATGGTGTGAGTCTGGCGTTTATTTCTTTGCTGCTTGGAAGAGAGGAGAGGGCGACACCGGCAACTAAGGCCCCGCCTTCCAGTGAAAATCCGATGTAGCTAAAAAGTATTGAGACTCCAATTGCCCATGAGTTGGCAAATAAAAAAAGTAGTTCCTGAGAGCGGGTGAGATAGGGGTGAAGGAAACCAATAATATAATTTGCAAAGAGGAAAACACCTACTCCAGCAAAAAGACCTAGGCTTAATGTTTTGATTAGTTCTAGTCCTGTTCCAGTTGACCCTGTTGTAATTGGGATAACAAATAATAGAATTATGGCGATTAAATCCTGAAGAAGTAAAGATCCAATTGAAACTTTTACGTACAGCTTGTCCAAGTCACCCTTATCAGCTAGAAGCTTTAGAACAATAACAGTACTAGAGAAGGAGATAGCGATGCCAACATAGAGCGAGGTAACTAGGTTGTAGCCAATTGATAAACAGATTAGAACTCCGGCAAGTCCAGTTAAGAATATTTGACCAAAGGTGTTTAATACCGATGCAAGGCCAAACTCTTTTAAAACTTTGGGGTTAAGGTTTAGTCCGACACTAAAGAGCAAGAAAGCAATTCCTAAGTGACTGAAAAGCTCAAAGGTTTCCATATTGTGAAAGATACTAAGTGCATACCTACCAACAAGAAATCCGGTAATAATATGGCCAATAATAAGCGGTTGTTTTAAGAAACGCATGAAAAGAGAGATGATGGTGGCTATTCCCATTAAAATGCCTATTTCCGCAAAAGAGTTTAAGTTCATAGAGTAAGTTTATATTATTTTTTTTAATGGTTGCATTGTGAGAGTAGAATAGTCTTATGACTAAAAATCCAATTGTAAACGCCATTAGCGCTTTGGGGTATATTGTTTTGGTGGTGTCAGTAATGACGATGGTGACTCAGCCACTAAGGAATAAACCAGACACTTTTTTTGCCCCGATTGTAATGTTGACAGTTTTTACTCTTTCGGCAGCAGTAATGGCATATATATTTTTCTATCAACCATTTCAGTTGTTTATTGAAGGTAAGAAAAAGCAGGCAGCAGATTTATTTGTGGGAACGATAGGGACTTTTGCAATTTTTACCGTAGTCGTTTTAGCTTTACTTTTTTCTGGGACTATTTAAGTGATTGAAATTAAATTGTTGGAGGGTAGAAAAGTGATATATTGGAGTATGAGAAATATAGTTGTTATGTTATTTTTGGCTTTGATTTTTGCACCTAGTATTTTGGCAAAATCAATGGACATACCTGAGGCAGATGGAGACTATCAAGACCCAGAGAATAAGAATCAGAGAGTAAGGGTTTTTGTTCATAAGGTGAAGGAATCAGCTACGGAAATTTTGGCGTGTGTTGATGAAAATTCAGATGCTGTGGTTGGTGCGACAGGGTGGAAATTGCCAGGAACTGTAACTTATCAACTGAACGTAAGTACGGTACCAGCAAGTGTTGGAGCGGGTAATTGGCCAGAGATTGCTAAAAGATCTTTTGAGGTGTGGCAAAACAGCGTTGGGAATAAGGTGCAATTTGTTCGCGGACAAGACACAAAGCTAAACAGACAATCTGGTGATGGTCAAAACATATTGGCGTGGGGTAGAACAAGTGGGAATGCTTTAGCGGTAACTTATACCCGTTACAATACTGTCACCAAACAAGTGGTAGATGTGGACACTATTATGAATCAAAAGTATTCATGGACTTGGTCGGACAATACATGCGGAGTGGTAAATACTTACGATTCTCAAAATATTTTGACTCACGAACTTGGACATTGGATGGGTCTTAATGACCACTACACAAGCGAGTATATGGAAAACACGATGTTTGGGTATGGTGCCAAAGCTGAGGTAAAGAAGAATACTTTGACCACAGGTGATGTGGTTGGAGTTGGGGTTATTTACCAGTAAAAGACTAGGGTTAGAAGTCTGACACGATTTGGAATATACTTATCTTTTGGATGATATGGATGATATTAAAGAAGAGATTAAAACTGCTGTTTACTGGCCGAGAGGCCATTTTTTTGACAATTTTTTCAAGAAAGGAGGTGTTAAAAGTGACTGAAGTAGAGAATACTGACAAGAAAATATTTGTACCATCTGGCAAAGTAAATGACCTAAATGATATAGACTGGATAGAGTTTTTGGGGCATGATGCAGGTGAGTTTATTAGTGAAGAAGAGCTTGGTGAATTGGAAGAATTGTTAATAGATATGGCAAGTAATAAACAATAAAAATCGCCTTTGATACAAAGGCGAGATTGATAAGTTAACGGTTGGCAACAATGAATCTTTGGAAATGCTCAGCCAGATTCTCTTTTTCTTTTACAAGGGCAACCAAAATATCGCGGATAGAGATCATTCCAATGAGTTTATAGTTGTCGATTACGGGAAGGTGGCGAAATTTACCTCGCTCCATCATATCTAAACATTCCTCGAGGTCGTAGCTTAGGAAAACGACAGAGGGGTTTGGGGTCATAACCTCCATAACTGTGGTGTGTTGAGGACTCAATCTTTTGGCAACAACTTTGGTAACTATGTCGCGTTCGGAGATTATGCCGACCAGTTTTCCGTCTCTGACCACGGGTAAAGCACCGACACCTTTATCAGTTAAGGTTTTAGAAACGCTTTCAATATTGGCAAACGGAGTGGTAGTGTAGACTTTATCGCTTATAGAATGGGCAACTAGCAACATGTCTTTTACCTTCATAATTTTCTCCTTTTTAAAGTGTAGATGAAAATTTTATCATGACGGTTAATTTATATTGAAATTAAAGTGATCACTGAAAATTGATAGGTTTTGATTAAGTAGGGTTTGTATGTGGCTATAATTAAAAAAGGGTACTTTAGACAAGTACCCTGTTCGACAATTTTTTTGCCTTGTTTTCTTTGCAGAAGTTTTTGATGTAATCAATCACATTTATAGTTGCTTCCCAGCCAAGTTCGTCTCTTGCTTTGTTTGGTGCTTGTCCTGACTCGGCTCTTCCGGGATAGCCGTCAACAAAATCAATTTCTCCTTCAAAAGCTTGAGCAATTTCTAAAACAGAGTAGCTGTTGGTGTTGCCAAGGGTATAACCGTCTCCGCTGCCTTTTTCTGCAACTTGGATAATGCCACGGGCGAGATCGCCAACATACGTAAAGTTTCTTCTTTGGGTTCCGGGTTTGACAACCTTTAAGCTTTCTCCGTTTAGCCATGCTTTTTCATATTTAGCTATTAAAGTACCGTACTTGAGATCACTGTTTTCTCTTGGCCCAAAGGCGTTGTAAAAGTAGCAGATGGCGTAAGGTAAGTCGTACCAAGTTCCGTAGTTATTTATAAGGTCGACATTTGTAGCTTTGGAAAAAGAGTAGGGGTTTTGATTCCTGCCGTTACCTTCAATGGCAAATTTGGTACTTGAGGCGGCATAAACAAGTTTTTTGATTTTCTTTTGTCGGCAAAACTCGGCAACCTGAAACGTACCCAAAATGTTCATATCATAAACTTTCTCGACGTCCTGAAAAGACGGAGCTATTCGTGCATATTCACCTAAGTGAAAGACGATGTCTGGTGTTTCTTTGATGTGTTTGAAAATATCTTTGGTGTGACCAAATCGGTATTCTGCACCAGGTATGTGGTTTTCAGTTTTACCACTAAAGTAGTTATCGAGAGAAATAATTTTGTTTTTAGGATTGGTGACGATTAGTTGTTCGATAATATGAGAGCCAACATGTCCAGCACCACCAGTGACTAGTATTGTTTTCATTTTATGTATCCTTAAATGTACTTGATAGGGTATTTTAACATTCGTTAAAGAAAGTAGACTAAAAACTAAGATGGTTTAGAATTGTTTAATGGAGATAAAAAAAACGTTTCCAAAGATTGGTAATTTTTGGAAAATGTTAGGGCCATCATTTTTGGTTCTTGCCATGGGTTTG
>CAZQDQ010000002.1:0-33766 GCA_964592455.1 uncultured Pseudomonadales bacterium | reverse complement strand
TGTGCCAATCGTCACTGTAATGGCAAAGTTCGTTACAAAGAATATTGGGATAACAAACCAAATTACTGCACTTGCAAGGGGTGGTACGAGGTTCGTTGTGGCAACTCTAATTGCCGTAACACCATTTCAGTTCACTCGTCTTGGTCAAATGTCCCCGAATACTGCAAGGACTGTAATTCTTGGCACGAGAAGGCTTGTGCAACCAATGGGTGCACCGAAAAGGTTTCTTACAAACCTTCATGGAGTAATCCACCCGAATACTGTGACACCTGTCGAAAACTAGGTGGAAGCCGTAGAGATCCATGGAAAGACCCGCGAAATGTTATAGAAACAATCGGCCCAAATCTACAGGGTGTCTGGGGTCAAAAAGTAATGAGTGGACCAGATGCAGGTCTACATCGAGGTTATGACCCTGACAGGATCAGAGAATTTGAGGCTGGAAAAGACTATGAAAGAAGGAAACGTTGAGACCCGAAAGGGTCTCTTTATTGTTTTATAATACAAACCATGGCAACCAACTATTTTGTGGACAACCAGCTAGATTGCAAAACAGACAACCCTGTGTTTGTTAGATACTTATTGGACCTGAAAGACCTGTTTGAAAAAACAAGACGAACTGAGGAATCTGGTAATGTTGAAGAGTCAAAAAACATTTTGTCTGATGAGTTTGGTCATTTTCTTCCTAATGTGTATCATTTGCGTAGTGAGACCAAGAAATATTTTTCTGGAGAATGTGCCGATAAAACTATCGAAATTGTACTTAGATACAATGAATTCTATGATAGTTTGTCGGATGAACGGGTAAATTTCTTAACTGGATATAATATTGAGGTTACCAGAAATCGTATTAAGCTTTTTCTGATGCAACAGATTAGAGATATTGACTCAATACTTTCTTCAAGATAAAGCTACACTCTATTTTTAATTTGTGTGAAACCACCCTCTGCTTCGATTGGCCACTCAGTGGACGTTACAGAGCTTTAAAGCTCAAAACTATGTACCTAAGCATTTCGCTTTGTTTTTGATCACCTCCGTAAAGCATGGCTTGCATGACTTGAACATTTTGCAAATCTGTGTTGGATTTTTTTACAGTGAAAAGGTAAGTCTCTACTTTTGTGCCATTCATATATTCCCCTGACATTTTACCTGAGTGGTAAAAAATAGGGCCGTTTGATGATTCTATGGTTTCGGTTTTAACATCTGTAAAGTATTCAGGTTTCAGCTCGGCTTTTAGCTCTGATAGTTTTGTGTCTGGCTTAGAAAGGCCGTTGTAGAAGTTGATGTTAAAAGTACTTGAGGGGCCACCCATTGGAGCTGTGGTGATAGGCTTGGGATCCATAGCAAGGCGGATAGGACCTCCAGCTTCTTGTGGCCAAATTTCTGCTACATGCCAACCTGTGGGATACATATAGGAAAAGACACCGCCATACTTGGCTTGCTGCCATTGATCTGGTTTCGACTCGGTTGGAGGTATGGTAACTGTTAAACTTGGGGTAGTTGTTGTGATGGGAGTTGGTGATGGTGCTGGTACCTGATTAGTGTATTCTTCTATCTTGTTTCTTAAGACGTAGTTGCTGTAGATAAGAGGACTAATGACAGCAAGGATGACCAGGAAGCGAATTGAGTTTGCAATAAATGTTTTGTTGTTGTTTGTTGGGATTGTCGGTTGACTTTGCTCAATGAGTGAATTGTTTTCCATAATTTATGGTACACCAAATAATAATCTTTTTTGAAAGCGTATGAGACAAGGTGCGTGCTAATATTTGCTTATGGAAAAGGGGTATAGTCACTTAGATGAAGTTTTGAAGTTTTCTGGGAAGGGAGAGGTTTATAGTTTTACGATCGTCCACCAAGCCCCAAATAACTTTGAATTTTTGGGGCCTTATGTAGTTGCCTTGGTGAAACTTGACGAAGGCAACACGGTCACCGCCATGTTGACCGACGTTGATCCAAGCGAGGTTTATATAGGAATGAGGGTGGAAATGGTGACAAGAAAATTGTTTGAAGATGGCGACAGAGGACTAATTACTTATGGCTATAAGTTTCGGCCACTGATAGACTGGTGATGATTAAATTAATGTAAACTGAATTTGTGAGCAGTGAGAAAACTGAAGTAATATTAGATGAAAGTGAGGTAAATGGCAGTGAATTTTACCTTGGTCTTGGTGAGAGTGCATATGATGATGAGTTTGATTATGCTAAGGGAGAAACTATTGCTGATCGGATAGAGCAGTTACTAAAAGATATTCCTGGCAGTAAAGAAGCAAGAAAGAAAATGACAGCGAACGTGAAGAGGTTGGGCGAGAAACTTGCTGAAGCAGATGAGGCTGTCTTTTTTGATGACTTTCTTAAACAGACAATAAAAAATATTGTTCTCGAAGCGGCCGAAGGTGCTGAAGAAAAGCGCAAGACAAGTGATTTTTTTGTTTTTTTGGAAAGTAAGGGGCAGTTATTTGCGCACCTAGATGAGACTGGTGGCTCTTCGGTAGCTTTTTTTGACAGTATTAAGCAAATCATATCCAAAGATAATAATGAGGGTGGACTTTTGGGAGAAAGACAGGTTGACTTGCTGGAGTTTATTGCACTGACCCATGACTTACCAAAGCTTCTTGGCGGGCTTAATGCTCAAATTGATCCTGATCACGAGGTTATATACAGAGAGGTAATTGGCAAATATATGCTTGGAAAGAAGTTTAAAACAAAAAGAGGAGAGATTATTACCTTCGGAGAGGAAGATGTGAAGTTTGTTAAACAAGTGGCAGGTGCCCATGAGGATATTTGGCGTGAAGATCAGTTTGCCAGGCAAACTAAAAGCTTGGAGAAGTCTAGCCAAGCTAGTGAAGAAACATATGTAGATAGAGCGAGATGCTTATTCCATTTTTTGGATATTTTTGGTAATGCAGTGAGATTTGATGAAAGAAAAGTACTGACTATTGTTGACAGAGAGGCATTTAAAGCTAGGTTTATTGATTTGTACCAGAGGCATATAAAACTACCCATCTCCCCAAGAGATGAGCGTGATATAGACTGGACAAAGGGAAAGGTAAATAGAGCCGAGTGGGGTCTTCATGGAGTTGCTGGTTTGACTTGGACATTTAAGGCTCTGGAAAGCTGGGGAGTGAAAGTAGACGCCAACCTGGTTAAAGAGGTGCAAGGTGGAATTTTGGAAGTGCTGAAAAAAGCAAAGTCGTCCCTGCGTGATTCACTTAAATCACAACAGAGATATTTACCTAACGAGACATCTAAAAATAATTTAAGAAGGAGTTATAGAAAAGTTGCCAGAGTTTTGGCGGAGCTGAAGAGAGAGATTGATGGTTAACTTATACTTATAGGATATTTGTGATATAATCCATCAAAAAGCTGGTTAAAAGGAGTTGGCGTGAGAAACAGGCTACTTGTAATAGGCGTATTAATAACATTGTTGATCGTGGCTGGTCTGGTTTACTTGGCAAGAGAGGCCAGCACAGTAAGGATGGAGAACATTAATGTTTATGTTGATCTTGCGCCTACGGCCACACTTGGCGCAGGAGAAGTCTATGTCTACATGGACTCAGGGATCAATTATAGCCACGAATTTATGGCTGACATTTATCAGCCATGGGCGTGGATTAATATTACTGGACTGACTCACCCAGTAGAGGTAAGGGTGATTACAAACAATGGAGGGTTGTGCAGCAGCACTATCTCTCTGACAAACAAGTCCTTAAACTGTGAACCTGAATATACACAACAATATGTGTCCGAAGTAGAAATTCAGGTCAAGGGATGCACTGATGATGGGAACTTCCATCCGGTGTCGGACTTGATTGTGGCCGGGTCATGGTCGTTAAATGGCCCAGTAAAAATAACTTGTCCTTAGGCTTTCAGACACACCACCGTAAGGTGGTGTTTTTTCAATCAAATTAGCGGTTTTTTTCGTTTTTGACAAATAAAATTGAACCTATGGTAAACATGACAGTAAACATGGTGGCAATGATGAGTAAGTTTTGCCAGACGGGCAGTAAAACAATTTTGCTAAATTCTGGAGTGCCTTGGTAGTAGAGACCGCGAACCAAATCAACGGCGTAGCGCATGGGAACCAGGTGAGAAATAAAATCTAAAACTGGAGGCAAGTTTTTGATGGGGGCAAAAATACCAGAAAGAAAAAATTGAGGAAAAATAACAAAAGGAAAAATCTGATTGGCTCCTCTTTCGCTATCTAAATTAGAAAGAATGAGCAAACCAAAAGCACCACCTAAAAGACAGGAAACAAAAAAGGCGGGAACTAAACTAAGTAACTGAGGTAAGTTTAGGGGAACGCGAATAAGGAGGGCAAAAAGAATAACGCCTATCGCTTGAGACATGGCGACAATGGTTTCACCAAAAATTTTACCAAAAATAATAGCGAAGCGACTAACTGGAGAAACAAAAAGCTCTTGAGAGAAATCACTAGTGCGATCTTGGATAAGAGAAATGATACCGGAAGCTGTTGACTGGAAAAGAGTTTGGCCGAGAACACCAGTAAAGACAAAGCCTAAGAAGTTGTATCCCGCATCGGAAGCAAAGCTGCCCTGAAGACTGCTGCCTAAAACACCAATAAACATGATCGGAAAGATAAAGGTAGCAATAATACGCCCCCGGTCGCGTAGGAACTTTAGGTAATCACGCAAGGCAATAGTAAGAATGGCGTTTAGATTGTTCATTTTTCTTGATTTTGTCTGTTTAAGATTTCGAGATAAGCATCTTCTAGAGTCGGGATGTGTACTTTAATCTCTGTTAAGGGGGTAGAAATATTTTTGATTACCTGGTGTACATTTTTGCCTTCAACATCGATTTTGAAAGTTTCCCCAGAAGTAAAGTTATGTTTTTGAGTTTTGAGTTCGGTTTCTAGTTTTTGTTTTTGTTTTGTTTTTACTAGTAAATACTCTTGAATTAGTTCGTCTTTGATTTTTTTAGGAGGACCAGCAGTAATTATTTTGCCAGAGTTGACTATAACAACCATGTCAGCCTGTTCTGCTTCCTCTAAGTAATGAGTGGTAAGAAAGATGGTAGTTTTGTTTTCTCTTCTGACTTTTTCTAAATAATTCCAAAGGTTCTTGCGGCTTAGCGGGTCTAACCCTGATGTAGGTTCGTCTAAGAATAGAACTTTAGGGTCATGCATTAAACTTCTGATAATCTCCAGTTTTCTCTTCATGCCACCAGAGAAAGATTTGACTGGTTTAAAAATGTCTTTTTCGATTTCTAAAATCTTGGCGAGTTTGAGAACCTTTTCCTTGTACTCATCCGGCATGAAGGAATAGCTTAGAGCAAAGGGGAAAAGACCGTAGAGAATAGCGTGGAAACGGATATTTTCTTCGGCAGTTAAGTTTAGATCTAAGCTGGGATTCTGAAAAATAACCCCAATTGATTGTCTAACTTTGTCTGAGTTTTTTTCGCTGTCGAAACCAGCGATGGTTATTGTGCCGGAAGTTTTACTTAGAGTGGTAGTGAGAATAGAAATAGTGGTAGTTTTGCCAGCGCCATTTGGACCCAAAAGAGCAAAGAACTCTCCTTCTTTGACCGTGAAACTGATATTATCAACAGCTAGTTTGTCTGATTTTTTGTATTTTTTAACCAGAGCACTGACTTCGATGATATTTTTTGAGGATGTCATGTAAGGGTTTATTTTAACTGAAACGAATGACACAAAAAAGCCCCCACAAGTAGATGGGGGCGAGGAAATTAGTGTGTTTGGAGTCTAACCATTTCTGCATAGAGGTTGTTGTTGGCCACTAGTTCTTCGTGTATTCCTTCTTCGACAATGTGACCTTCGTCCATAACGACAATTTTGTCGGCTAGGTTCCAAATGGTAGAGAGACGGTGAGCAATAATTATGGCAGTTTTACCTTTTAAGATTTGACGCATGTTGGTTTGGATTTCGCTTTCGGTAATAGCGTCAACGGCACTAGTAGCCTCATCTAAAATTAGGATTGGTCTATTGGCAAGAATGGCTCTTGCCAGTGCGATGCGCTGTTTTTGACCGCCAGATAAACGAATACCACGCTCACCAACTTGAGTTTGGTAACCATCACTTAGACCAGTAATAAATTGATGGATACCAGCGAGTTTTGCTGCTTTTTCCACTTCATCTTTGGTTGCGTTTGGATTTGGGAAAGTAATGTTGTGGTAAATAGTGTCGTCGTAAATGTAAACTTCGTCACCTTGGGGAACATAAGAAAATTGGGAAATAAGACTTTTGCCGTCCCAATCATTTATATTTACTCCACCAACCTTGATTTCACCACTTTGACAGTTAACAGTACGGGTAATTACTTTGCGGATGGTGGTTTTGCCAGCCCCAGAAGGACCAACTAGAGCAATAATTTGACCAGCTGGGATACTAAGATTGAGATTGTGTAAAGCACCATCCTTTTTACTGTAGTTGCCATCGTAACCAAAACAAACATTTTTTAAGTTGATGTCTAAAGCTACTGTTGGTTTTAAGTTGTGTTGTCCCGTTTCTATTGGCTCTTTTTCTTCTAACAAATTAATTAGTCTTTCTGCCCCTTCTTGGTTTTCGGTGGCACGGTCTAGAAGACGGGCAAAGCGCCAGAAGCTAGAAAAGAGACGTTCGACTAAAACACTAACAAAAATTAAGTTGGCAATATCCATAGTACCTGTAAGTAATTGATAGACCCAAATAGCAAGAATGAGGCGACGGGCAACTGTTAGAGTGCGGATACGCCAACGAGTAATAAGAAAAACACCGCGATGGAATTCAGTTAAGGCTGAGTCAACAATGCTGTTGTGTAGCAGCTCTTGGTCTTTGATAACCCTTTGCTGTTGGCCAAACATAGTAACAGTTTCGACAGACTGAACAGAAGCAACCGCCTGACGCCACTCTTCTTCGTAATAATCTTCCCTTTTGGCTCTTAGCGGTTTTCGAAGCTGGTTACCTTTGTTGGTGATCCAGGCAAAAACAGCAAAGGCAACAATTGAAACCAGGGCAACCCAAGGAGTGATTATTAGTAAGGGCACTAAGCTAACAACTGTTTGAATAATAGTAGGCAGAAACTCCCAGCTGAAAGCGTCGATAATGTCCATTGTTTTCCAAACACCATTACTGACTTTGCCTACTAAGGTTCCTGAGTTGTTTTTCTTGTGCCAGTTAATGTCGAGTTTTAAAAACTTAATGATGGCGGACAACTTGAAGTATTTGTAAAGAGGGAAACTATGTTTGGAAATGACGTGCCAATCGAAAGTGTTGTCTAAGCGCATACTAAGTTCGTCGAATATTAGCAACCCAGCAAAAAAAGCAGCCCAGATAAAAAAGCTGACGTCTGTACTAAAGAGGGTAACTACTAGACTAATAACATAGCTTGCTGCCATTTGAACCAGTTCATAACAAAAGGCAATAAACATGAACAGATAGAAAGCCTTGTGAAAAGGCTTTAACAAAACCCACAGTTTTTTGAGCATAGCGAACTCCTTTATTTGATTTGAAAGTACATGTGCATTTCGAGCACAAAAAACGCCGCTTATACCGCGGCGTTTGGGCGTATTTTAATGATTTTTCTTTAGAAATTATAAATAATATGCGCAAAGACCGGGGTACGAGTTGATCCCAAAAGACCGTCTGGCTGCGGTATGAGCCTTTTGAGGGCAAGCATGATTTGCGACATAAATTTCATAATAGTTATAGGATATCATTGATCTGTGAGCTGGTCAAGAGTCAGTTTGGGAGAACTTTACGCAAGAGTGACAAAAGAAAGGAAATGGCAAGATTTAAAAAAGTGCTTGCTATGGTGGTTAGAAAAATTGTTTGGACAGTTTCAATAACCACTTTTGTTGGAGAAATTGAAAACTGGACACCAACAAGCCAAGCAATGACGCTAATAACGGCCATAGTAACGACTGCTGGTATGGCATGGACAAGGTCAGAGCGGCTAGGAAAAAAGGAATTAGAAATTGTGAAAAAAAGATAAATTTGTAGAATAAGGGTAGAATAAGTGGTGGTGCTGTAACTCTGGAGGATTAAGGTGCCAAGCCAGACTAGTAAGCCTAGACCTAAAAAAAGGGGGGCTAAGCCAACCAGGACACCTTGGATAATGTTTAGTTTTTGGGTTTGGACAGAACCGAGAGCAATACCACCATGGCTGTCTTCATCTAAAAATTCTGGGAAGATCTCTATTTTTCCTGTTCTGGCACCTACTAGTATTGCCATAAAAAAGTGAGAGAGTTCGTGGATAATAGTTCCGGGGAGGAAAATTAAGCTCCAAAGGAAAATAAGAAAACGACGACTACCGCCAGTGCGGTGGACAAGATGGGTTAATTGATAAAGTAAAACGCGACCTGAATAATAAAGGAAAATTAAGGAGATTAATAAAAAGACAAAGGCCATAACTAACTGTATCAGAACTGAGCCAATTTAATTAAAGCGGGTGTCTTTTTTTTAATTTATTGATTTTCTGATGAGATAGAGATATACTTGGCGGGTAATTTGAAAGTGGCCCCGTAACTCAGTGTAGAGTAGCTGCTTTGTAAGCGGCAAGTCGTAGGTTCAATTCCTACCGGGGTCTTCTGTGCAATGGCACAAGTCTAAGGTCTGTAGCTCAATTGGCAGAGCAATCGGCTCCAAACCGATAGGTTGCGGGTTCAAATCCTGTCAGACCTGCTTGGCACTCTTTAAATAGAGTGCCTTTTTTTTAGGGATCTTTATTTAGCCAAAAGTAAAGGCGTAGTTTTTTACTTTTTCTTTTAGAAATTTTAACTTTAAAAGGTGTCTTCCTGGTTCTGGTAGTTTTAGAATTTCGTATAGCCTATTTTTGTCGACGGTAAATTTGTATTGAAAGACATCATCCAAATAAACTTCAACCTCTGCTGGCTTTGACTCTGGGTGCATGACAAGAAAGACATCTTTGGCAGAAAAGTTTAATAAAAGCTCTGAACCTTCGTCTGATTGAGCGTACTCTTTGGAAAAAAGCCAGTTACCGTTGTAACCAACCTGATTTTTGCCTAGATTTTTAGGAGCCACTTGTTTTTGGTATTTTTCCTTTGTGGTTGTTAAACCAACATCCCCTCTACCAAAACCAAGATAGATTTCTGGGGTTTGGGAGTAGTTTTGGGATTGTAGGTTGTTTATTTTTGCACTGGGTGTGGAACCGAGCTCGAGAAGCAAATCCTGAATCGCTTTTTCGGTTTCGTTATAGTTACCTTCTCCAAAATGGTAGTAGCGCAGATTTCCTTGACCGTCAATTAGATATTTGGCTGGCCAGTATGTGTTGTTGTAGGCGCGCCATGTGCTAAAGAAGTTGTCCTGAACAACTGGATATTTTATTTCGAAATCGACTACTGCCCTGGAAAGGTTTGTAATATCCTTCTCAAATTCGAATTCTGGTGAGTGAACACCAACAATAACTAGTCCACTATCCTTGTATTTTTCGTGCCAACTTTTTAAATACGGTAAAGTACGAATACAGTTGATACAGGTGTAAGTCCAAAAGTCGATAAGAACGACTTTACCTTTCAGGTTTCCGGCAAGACTTAAGGGGGTGTTTGTATTTAGCCACTCTCCGCCAGGGATAACATCTGGAGCTTTGGCAATAACTTTTAAGTTATTTTGGTCAACTCTCGGATCGCTTCTCTTAATACCGGTAATTAAAGAGGTGTCACCTTTGCTTTCTATAATAGTAAGTGAGGTTCCATAATTGGGAAATTTGTTTAATATCCACTCTTGGAAACTGCGGTCCCAATTTTTGTATAAAGCTATAGCAATAAAAATAGTGATTAGGCCGAAAACTTTCTGAATTTTGCCAGCGTTTTTGGCTAGGAGCGGAATTTTGGTGAGTACTTTGTTGCCACCAACCATAACTGCAAACATAGGAATGGCAGTGCCAAGTGCGTAAGCAAGGGTAATAATAAAAGCGTTTATAGTAACGGTGCCACTAAGTGCAAGAGTAATAACTGATGCCAGAATTGGACCAACACAAGGAGTCCAAATCAGACCAAGAGATAAACCAACTAGGAAACCAGACCAGTAACCGCTGCCATCACTAGAAATATGAGGGACTTTGTTGACAATAAATGAAAAAATTCTTTCGATAATAGACTGGATAGTACCAGACAGCATGGAAACACCTAAAAAGGCTATTACAAAGATGGAAAAACTACGAAGAACATTTGGTGAGATATTAAATAGGTTCACCAGGCTTGATAGAAAAAGAGTAAAAAATGTAAAACTAAAAATAAAACCAGTTATAGTGCCAATTTGTTTTTTAAAAACACTTCTATCTGAAACTGAGACAGAGAGAACGATGGGTAAAACTGGCAGAATACACGGAGAAAGAATTGTAATGATGCCGGCAAGGAATGAGTAAAAAACCAAGAGAATCATTTAGTTAACATTCTTTATCAGCTCGGCTAAGTTACCCCCATTCCATTTTTTAATAACTTCTCCCTGCTGATTTACTTGAACAAAAGTATGTTGATAGGTAATTTTGTATTTTTCGGCTAAGTTTTTTTCTGCTTCATCTGTATCTGAATCTTTGTAATTAACTCTGAAAACGACAACGTCTTTAGGTATTTCGTTTTTGTTTTGAGCAAACTCCGCATTGACGGGGCGACAAGTGGTGCACCAGCTTGCATAAAAGAAGAGAACTCTACGCTTAGTCCTTTGGCTATCAAAGCTGTCATTTGTATAGGGTAAATATCCTTCTAACTCTGACTCTGTGTTATCGGCGACTTCCCTTGCTGTTTGGGGTTTTCCCTGATCTTCGTTAGTTGGTGGTGATGTGTTTTCACTTGGGCGGTAAAAAAATATTAAGCTTAGAGTAATAGCCCCAAGAAAGAGAATGAGGTAAAAAGACCTATTTTTTGTCATAGGCAAAACGCATTATAGCTATACCTTGAAACAAATCCAGAACTAAGGCTAATAATGCACCCACCCACCAAGCAGAGATCCCAAAACCAAGTTGTTCAGCAAATCTGGTAATAAGCCAGATCCCTAGAAAGTTTACAACAAAGTATCCCATCATCCATTCTTTTGGGGTTAAGTTTCTTTGCAATTCTTGCTGTATTTGCTCAAAAAAGGGAACAATGAGGAGGTTAATTAAAGATAGTGACCCCATACTAAGAAACATTCCCCAACCTGGTGTTAAGGTGCTCGTACCAAAAACAACTGACAAGGGTGCTATTCTGTTGGCTAAAAAAGCAACTAGCAGGTTGGCTAGTAAACAGACGAAATAAATTCGTGTCATTTCAACGGAGGTGGTGGTTATAAAATTCTTTTTTTGCATTTTATTGTTATTGATTATGTGATAAATATATCATTTTTGTTTAGCTGATAATTATTTGTCTATGTTTTTGGCCACCAGGGAATAAAAACACTGGTTCTTTCTTTGTATTCCTGCCAGTCTGGGCGATTTGAATAATGCTTTTCTGTTAATGGTATTCCAGAAACAAATAGAATTAAGACAGTTATTGTTGCAGGGCTTAGTATTGAGTACCAGGTGCTGAGACTAAAGGTGAGGATATAAATTCCCCACCATTGGGTAACTTCGCCAAAGTAATTAGGGTGGCGAGTATATTTCCATAAACCTTCTGTCATCAGTCGGCCACGATTTTGGGGCATGTTAAGAAAGTCTTTTAACTGCTGGTCGCCAACATATTCAAAAACAAAACCGAGATACCAGACAATAATGCCAATAATGATTTGATAATTTAAAGTAGTTGTTGTTGACTGAGTTGAAGTAATAATGGTGAGAGAAATAAGGTACATAAACAGTCCTTGGAGCATAAATACTTGGAAGAAAGACCTTAGATAAAAACTACTCCCCCATTGGTTACGCCAATTTAAGTAGCGAGGATCTTCGCTGTTGTTGATTAAGCGATTGAAGATGTGCAAGGCAAGCCGAGATCCCCAGAAAAATATTAGTAAGGAAACCAGTTTTAAAACTGGACTGTTGGGGTTTATGAGAACTAAAAAGAGAGAAATAGCGATGAAGCCTAGCCCCCAGGCCAGATCAGCTACATCGTTTCTTTTGAGAGCAACTGAGACTGAAAACCAAATAGTCATGTAAACAAAGATTAAAACAGCAACTTGCAGAAAGACCGGACCCATGTATTTATGATACATGGGAATAGCAATGAAAAAAAGTGTGCTACCAGAACAATCTATTGACAAGCATCTTTTGGGATAATAGAATTCTCTGGTAATTTGATCGGTCCGCCGTAGCTCAATGGCAGAGCGCTCTGTCCCAAATGCATTTGTGGCGAGTAGTTGTGAGGTTCAAGTCCCACCGGCGGAGCTATCATTATTGACACTCTGAAAATGAGTGTCTTTTTTTTATTTATTTAAAAAGAAGTTTTGTAAACTTTCTTCGTCGTCCTGGAGTTGTTTTAATTGTTTTTCTATACTTGCTTGAATTGGTTTGAGGTGGGGCTTTTGACTGTAGTTTGGTTGATTGGCGACTTCCGCCCAGTTGACCATCAGAGAAGTGCGCCTGTTTTTGATGGCTTGGTGAACCATGCGCCACTGCAAGTGAGGAGTAAGATCGTGCCACTCGGGAAAGGATGAGAGATATTCTGGGTCGTACTCACCGAGGTCTACAGCTCGCTGGAGAGTTATATTGGTAACTTTGGCAGGCTTGGCCGTTTTGAGACTTTCTAAACTTTCGATGTCCATAATTACTATTTTATATCAATTTGAATGTGTGATATAATGCCCTATATTGTTCTTAGAGTGAGGCGGTTGCCTAATTACTACATTTTTCTAAAGGACAACCGGAAAGGTGGTCGGATAATCCCCCTGATATATATGTTTACAAGAAGAAGGTCTGGTGGGCCAAGGCGCACTGGAAAAAGTTTTTTTGGTGGTCGAAGTAAGGTTGCCAGTGGGGGTAGATCTCGTTTTGCCCCAAAACAGTTAGATACGAGGCTATTTGTACGAGCTGCTATAGATACTGCAATTGAAGTGGTAGAGATTGAACACCAGTTTGCTGACTTTACTATGGACGAAAGACTAAAAAAGAACTTGGAAATAAGAGGTTTTACCACCCCAACTCCAATTCAGGACAAGGCTCTTAAAGCTGGCCTGGCAGGAACTGATATTATTGGTTTGGCCGACACTGGTACAGGAAAGACTACAGCTTTTGTTTTGCCAATACTAAATAAAATAATTTCTGACCCGGGACAGAATGCTTTGATACTAGCCCCGACACGAGAATTGGCTGTACAGATTAGAGACGAAATCCGACAACTAGCTGTTGGTTTGCCAATATATTCTTGTTTACTTATTGGTGGTTCTAGTATGGAACGACAAATTGCGGATCTAAGACGCCACCCTCATATATTTGTTGGCACCCCAGGCAGAATCAAAGACTTATATGAGCGTCATGTATTGCGCTTTGAGCGAGTCAGAACAGTAGTACTAGATGAAATGGACAGAATGCTCGATATGGGTTTTGTGAAGGATATTAGTTATATTATGTCTTTGCTTCCTGAAAAGAGACAAACACTGCTTTTTTCCGCCACAATTGACGATAGAGTAGAGCAGATTGGAAGACAGTTTATGATTTCTCCTATTAAAATTTCGGTAAAAACTGGTGTTACAGCTCAAAATGTAGAGCAAAATGTGATAAAAGTATCTGGAAAATTTAATAAATTAAACAAACTTAAAGACCTTCTTAAGACTGAAGGTTTTGAAAGAGTATTAGTTTTTAGTAGAACAAAGTATGGCGCGGAAGACATATTGCACGATCTACTAAAAAGCGGTTTTAAAGTTGCCTCGATTCACGGCAACAAGTCCCAGTCTCAACGAGAAGCGGCCTTGCGAAAATTTAAGAATGGCGAGGTCCAAGCTTTGATTGCTACAGATGTAGCAGCCAGAGGCATTGATGTAAAGGATGTCAGCCACGTAATCAACTTTGACCAACCCGGTACTCATGAAGACTATATACACCGAATTGGCAGAACTGGTAGAGCTGGCAAAAAAGGCTTTGCTTTGACCTTTGTAGACTAATTCACAAAAAAAAGTCCCCCTACTTGGAAGGGGGACTATAGCTAAGATCGATAACTCCTACCATTGCAAAAAGCCAAAAAATTGTACTGGCAATGTAAAATATGTAGCCGGTTTTGGAAATGTTTGCAACACGAATGTCTGTTGGATCGTTGGGGTTATACAAAATCTCAACTGTCTGTCCAACTTTGAGATCACTCTGAATTTCAGCAATTACAGTATCTCCATTGACGTCAAATTGAACAATGTAAGTTGTCTGTCTGAATTTGGAGTAGGCATCTACTACCTCAGCTGTCGTCCTCACCCCGTTTTGCACAAACCACTCATAACTCGAGTTAGCTGAAACGCCAAGAAAATAAGATATTGCTCCAAATAGAACAAGTAAAAGTATTTGGAACTTTTTATTGAACCTTCGTACCGACTTTTTTTCTTCTTCAGTTAGTTTTGTCACAAGTACACCTCCGTTTTTTGTATGAGAATTATACCATTTATATAGGCTAGTAGTGTTTTTAAGCTCAAATGTGATTAAATTAAGCTCATGACTTACGAATGGAAAAATAAAGAAGGAAGATTACTGGCCTGGCTTTGCGTTGATGATAGTCAAGGTATAGATGTAAAAGTTGCCGATGAAATAAAAACTAAACACGGTAAAGAAATTGAGGAGCTACAAACACTAAACCTCTACCCGCCTTTGGACGAAACAAAGGTTGCAGGTGAAGTGTCTGAAGACGGAATGACAACTTACAGAATTAAACCGAGCAAAAAGTGGGAGCTAGCCAAGCAAGATATAGTAGCAACTTTCAAGTTTTGGCTGGATGGTGAGACCAACTTGGTTGAGCAGTAGCTTTTAGTCGTAAAATTGGCTTTATGAAACATAATAATAAACAAATTGTTTTGGAAGGTAGAAATATGGTCCGAGACGCACTTAACTCTCCGCAGACTATTGAGACTGTTTTAATTTCCTCTAGTGTGACTGCCGACCCTAAGATTGGTGAGATTCAAAAATTGGCCCAAAAGAAAGGGGTTAGAGTGCAGACGGTAAAGCCTGATGATTTGAATAAGTACTCTGAATCTAGAAACCCACAAGGAGTAGTGGCAATTATGAGTGAGCCAGATCAACCTAGTTTGGAGCAAATATTAAAGGAGAAAAGAGATGTTTTTGTTTTGCTTTTGAATGGAATTGATTATGAGCAAAATATGGGAGCAATATTACGAAGCGCTTGGGGGGGGGGGGTGGACGCTGTGATTGCTAGCCCTAATGGGGTTCATAAGATTACCTCGGTGGTAGCCAAAGTATCGATGGGGGCAGCTGCCTTCGTACCACTGATTGGAATGAGTTTGTTTCAGGCTATAAAACTAATTCATGATTACGCAGTACCTTTGATAGGTATTGAAGTTTTGGAGGGTAAGAGTATTTATGAAACAAACCTTAGAGGTCCGGTGGCACTGATGCTTGGTGGTGAAGAAGTGGGACTAAGTGAACCGCTGATGAAAGAGTGTGACACACTTGCACACATTCCTATGAATCGACAACTAGCATCTCTTAACGTCAGTGTGGCGACGGCAATTTGTTTGTTTGAGAAGCGTCGACAAGAAAAAGCCCTCTAAACAGAGGGCATGCGGACAGCTTCATTGTCGATCAAGTATTGAGCTGTGCGGGTGATTAGGTTGGCACCTGGATCTAAACGAACAAGGGTGATTTCGAAACTATCGGTGAGTTCTTTACCTTTGTGGCTGATGGGTATTTTTTTTGCTTTATTGAGGGCCACAATGAATTTCTTCATTGTTTCATATGATGTTGATCTGGTTTTTTTGAGGTGGCTGAGCCAGTTTAGCGCAGCTGCTTTTACTTCTGGCAGTAGATTTTCCAGATCATCTTCTGAAAGACCATGTTGATCTTGTCCCATAGTAGCCTCCTTTATGTGAGTGTACTGTTTGATCATATCAGGTATATAATAGCCGTGTAAAAGTACATATAAAAAGGAGATAAAAATGGCTAATGCAACTATTTTTTTGAGTAATGGTTGGAAACAACGAGTTGGCAAAAGAGCAGGTGGTTTAAGTGATGCTTTGGAAAAAATGATGAAAGCAAAATATGACATTAATTGTCTCTTTAATATTGCTAGCTCTGACTTGGCTGGCAAGGAGGTAAGTGTTAATCTCTATGATGTCGGCGCACTTGACCCTCAGACTGCGAGTAATCTTATGTATGAGTTGAGGGATGAGGTGGTTCAATTTTCTTGGACCAACGGCAGGATGGTTGATAATGATGAAGTTGGAGTGAGTTTAGGTAGTAGTACCCTGGTGGTTTAAGCAATTCCGGCCTTTGGGCCGGTTTTTTTATTTTTCTTTGGATTTTCTGTGGATCTCTGGGTCGAAGTGAAGTTCGGATTTTAAATATTTATTTAGCTCCCTGATAATATCTTCTTTTTTGTTGGTATTTTGAAAGATAACATCTGCCATTTTGAGACATTCGTCCACCTGCTGACCATATTTTTCTTGATTTACTCCTCTATCTCTTATGGAAACTTGAATGAAGGCGTTCATGTCCGGGTCATCTTCCCCTCGCTCTTTGGCTCTTTCTAAGTACCAAATCAATCTTCTTTCGACTGGGGCGTCTACTCCGATGATTTTAATGTTTAGAATGTGTTTTAGTTCTCTTATTTCTCCCGGATTTCTGATAGAGTCAAAAATGAGATTATGGCTGGGGTCTTTTACTGATAACATTGCTCTGTCGGCTAAAACACAGTTACCAAAAGTTTTTCTTAACTCGTCACCTAGGTTTTGTAAATTATGTCTATTGATAGGGATGCCTCTTCTGATGGCTTCTGCACGAACTTCGTCCGAGAGAGACACATACTCGAAACCAAGATACTTGAGGTGGTCTGCTAAAACTCCTTTGCCAGAAGCGATAGGTCCTACTAACCCCAGGTAGATTGGTAGCATGAGGTAGTGTACTATATTTTTTATGGCAACAAAATATATGGAAACTTTTAAGGAAATGGTTAGTAAATATGAAAAGGAATTTGACAAATTTCAGGAGCTTCATGACAAATACGAGATAGACCCTAGAAGCTGGCAAGAAGAGTTTAATCGGGAAGGCGCTAAAATAATGGAAATTGTGAGAGACTACGAAAATAGATTGTGTGGCAAGATGGAAAATACGGCCAATGCGACTTACTCGGCAAACTTATCGGAGAAATTTAGAAATGAAATAAAGCGTTATTTACCAAAACTGGATATGATTGGAGTGACACTGCTTTAGATTTCAGACTGCAGATCTCAGTTTTCAGATTTTTTTTGTAAATTTTTCAGATGGATTGCTTTGTTTCCGCCGTTGGCGGAATCGCGCAATGACGCAATGTTTTACTGGCCGCATTCGGATTGGAGTTTTTGAAGAAGTGCTTGACAGACTTGGTTTTGGGCGGCATTTTTGATAACCACTACCTGATCTGCTGCTGCGCTGGCGACTTTTTTACCCACCTCATCAGTTATTGTTTTAAGCGGTGACTCAGCATAGGTACTAGTCTGTGCCCCCAAAACATCTGGTTTTGGGATTTGAAGTTTGCTTGGCAAAATAGTGTTTGCGGTTTGAATAGCCGGTAGGATTACACCTTCTTGGAATTTAGGGTTCTTTACATAGTGATCAACCGGGGCCGCAACCTGTGGAAACATTTTATAGACACCAAAGCCTGCCAAAATGAGAATTAAAGTTCTAGTTATAAGATTCATTTTTAGTTAAAGAATTAATGTCTTTTAGGATATGATCTATTTCTTTGTCGGTGAGCAGATCATCAACAGTATGCATTTTGATGGCTTTTTTGAGGCTACTGAGAGTAACAATGTTGCGGTCAATTAACTCGGTAATTTTTTTGGTAGAAACATGGTAAAGCAAGGTTACAGGGTGAAGGCCAGAGCTGATAATCATATCGCGCAGCCCCTCACCTTCGGGGTAGTACCAGGCAGTGACCTTGAGACCAACACAATCGGCATAGTCAAAGACTTCGGAAGTGACCTTGGTGTTGGTAACTAGCCAGGGCAGATATTCTTTTTCTTTACCATGAGTCTGCTCGAAGGCGTGTTTAACATCTAAGTACCTAGCGTAGGTATATAAAGCTACCTGAATATCGGTTTTTGTACCAGTGGCATTGTGAAATTTACACTCGATTAGAAATTGATGACTATCTTTTCCTGCCATGACATCTATCTCGTGTGTGACACACCTACCAAGAGCAACAACACCAACTTCGGTTCGATAACCATTTGTCTCCAAAACTTCACTAACAAGATGTTCAAATGGATGACCTGATGGTCCGAGGAGATTAACAGCTCTTCTTAGACTGTAATTAAAGTAGCTTTCAGTGGCACCTTGCTGTTTTAAGTATTCTGAAACATGTTGGTGAATATCGTCGGTACTGTGGATGTTGGCAAAATCACTTTCCAAGTTTTCGATAGCTGACTTGGCTAATTCTGGTTCAACTCCATTGTTTAATAGGTGCTTATTGAGCTTCTCCTCGCTAAATACTTCCTGATCTCCGGTGGACTTGATAATTAAATGATTATTTTTGGGCATGTTACATGTTTATAATAGCCTTATGAGTGATACGTTTCAACTTATTGGTTTATGTCTTGCTGGAGGAGTAGCTTCTCTGATTGGGGCAAGCTTAATTATTCTTTTGAAGGAGAAGTCAGTGGCAATCTCGGAGAAACTAACTAGTTTTGCGGCTGGAGTGCTTATTTCTGTTGGTTTGCTAGACCTTTTGGCTGAGTCTTTTGAGCATGGGAGTGACCCAAAACAGATTAGTTATTTCGTTTTGGTTGGGGTCCTGTTCGTTTTTCTTTTAGAGAAGTCGGGCTTGTGGTTTCATCACCACGATGGAGACCATGGAAAACATAAAAGTATCTTGGGAATACTTTTTGGGGACATGATACACAACTTTATTGACGGATTTGCGGTGGGCGCAACTTTTTTGGTGAGCAAAGAAGCTGGCATTGCTACGGCTATTGCTGTTGCTCTTCACGAACTGCCGAAAGAAATGGCGGACTTTATGATTTACTTACGCGCGGGGTATTCAAACTTTAAAACGCTCGCTTTAAACTCGTTGTCTAGTTTGATAGCCGTAGTTGGCGGCCTTAGTACGTTTGCTTTTGGTGATTTTGTTGAAGCCCACGAAAGTGCGTTGTTGGCGATAACTGCCGGGATGTTTATTTTTATTGCCTTGGCTGACTTGGTTCCGGAAATGCACGAAGAAATGTCTAAACAAACAAGAAAAAATAAATTTGTGTGGTTGCTTGTATTTGTGTTAGGACTGTCTATAGGAGTTATTAGTTCAAATTCGCATTAATAAAGTAAAATAGCGTTATGAAAATGAGTAGACTGGTGAGCACACCAGAAAAACAACCACCAGCTAACGCGGACACTATAAATCATAAGTTACTGGTGCAGGCTGGATTTGTAAGGCAATTGATGGCAGGTGTTTATACCTATTTACCGCTAGGATTGAGAGTTTTGCGTAAAATTGAAAAGATTGTCCGTGAAGAAATGGATGCTATTGGCGGTGAAGAAGTATTGATGCCTATTTTGCACCCGGCAGAAATTTGGAAAAAAACTGGCGGTTGGGACTCGATAGATGTTTTGTTTAAATTGAAAAGTAGAACTGACAGAGACTATGCACTGGGACAGTCGCAAGAAGAAGTGGTTACTCCTACCATGAAAGAGTTTATAAAATCTTACCGAGATCTTCCCAGAGCACCCTATCACATCCAGTGGAAGTTTCGAGATGAGCTTCGGTCTAAGTCTGGAATATTGCGAGGTAGAGAGTTTTTGATGAAAGATATGTATTCGTTTCACATGGACCAGGCTGACTTTGATATGTTTTATGAAATAGCCAAAAAGGCCTACTTGAAAGTATATGAGCGAATGGGGCTAACCGCCAAGGTAACAGAGGCCTCTGGAGGGTCTTTTAGTGAAAAAATTTCCTATGAATTTGAGGTCTTGACTGATGCTGGTGAGGCAAATATTTTGTATTGTGAAAGTTGCGAGTTTTGCGCCAACGTAGATGACTTGACTGCGTACAAAAAGGATGACACTTGCCCTAAGTGCAAAAAGGGCAAATTAAAACCATCCTTGGCTGCAGAAGTAGGAAACGTCTTTGACCTGGGACAAAAATACTCCAAGGCGTTTGACTTAAAAGTAGCTAACGACAAAGGCGAGATGATTTACCCGATAATGGGATGCTATGGAATAGGTATAAGTAGAACGATGGGAGTGATAGTAGAGAAGTTTAATGATGATAAAGGTATTGTTTGGCCTAGTGAAGTTGCTCCCTTTGTGGTTCATCTTGTTAACTTAAAACAGGAAGAAAGGGCAGAAGAAATTTATAAAAAACTTAACACGGTCGGAATCGAAACAATTTGGGATGACAGGGAAATTAGTTTGGGGCAAAAGTTTGCCGATGCTGACTTGATTGGCTGCCCATTTAGGATGGCCGTGACGGAAAAAAGCCTGGCAAGTGGCGGGGTAGAGATGAAACTTCGAAACACCGGTGAGGTGGAAGTAATGAGTTTGGAGAAATTTATCGATTATTTTAAGAAGTGATTGACTTGTTTGGGTTAAAACTTTACGGATATGGTTTGATGATTGGTGTTGGCATTTGGTTGGCTTGGGAAGTAGCATTGCGCCACGGAAAAGTAAAACAGCAGATAATTGAGAGGGTTGCGCTGGGGACTATTTTTTGGGGAGTTGTTGGGGCCAGGATTTATCACGTAATAGATTTGTGGGAGTATTACAGCACTGACTTGATGAAGATATTTTATTTGTGGAATGGTGGTCTGGGGATTTGGGGAGCAATAGTGGGCGGGCTGGCTTATTTACTTTATTTTTCTAAAAGAAATAAGGTTGATTTTTTTGATTTGTCTGACAGTATCACCCTTGGATTACCACTAGCACAGGCAGTTGGCAGGGTAGGAAATTTCATCAACAAGGAGTTGTACGGCAAAAATGGTGAACCACTTTTTGCTTGGGAGGGTGGATTAAATTTGGTGTTGTTTGGAGTTTTGCTTTATATTTCTGGATTCCGGACAGGCACTGGAATGACCCCACTACGCCAAGGCTACGCGGGGCAAGCGGGAATAATTACCGGAAGCTATTTGATTGGATATGGAGTAATAAGAATCTTTTTAGAAAATTTTAGAGCTGAGGAAATAATTTGGAAGGCGGGTGGATTGCCGGTAGCTATTTGGTTTGGAGTGGCATCTATAGTTGTTGGTATCATATTGATTTTTGGAAACAAAAAAACCTCTGCTTAATAAACAGAGGTTCCGGTTAAACTGTGATAAATTGCCTCAACTCGTTTATAAATTTCTAAGTAGATATCTCTTGTATCTTTACCGTGATAATCGGTGCAAATGCTTCTAAAATGAACGATTAGTGATAAAGTATCAATAATATATTCTCTATATGGATACTGGTGGTGCCTGAGCGGGTCGATGGCCTTATATAGATCGTCGACATCAACTGGTCGAAATGATTGAAACCGCTCTAATTCTTCAAGATGTGGTTTGATAGCTTGGGCATCGCTTACTGCGTAAGGACTTTCTATGGAATGAGGCAAAACATGGCGCGTATCCCCTAGTGGCTCGAGTGTGTTGCCACAGTATGGACACTTAATGTCGTAAAGTGTAATGTGGCCACCACAGGAGCCACAAACTATTACTCTTCTAACCAAGGTGTGCACGATGTAGGCTCCTTTTAAGTTTCTTTTTGGCGATTATATTGGTTACTTAACTGCTTTGTCAATTTATTTGCCGAAGACCACCTTGACGACTTCGTCCATGTTGCGAACAAAGTGAAATTTGAGGTCTTTTTTGACATTTTCTGGTATATCTACCAGATTTTTTTCGTTGTCTGCTGGCAAAATAACCTGTTTGATACCAGCTCTGTGGGCAGCGACTACTTTTTCCCTAACACCACCTATCTCCAAAGCACGACCACGAAGAGTAACTTCGCCTGTCATAGCTAAGTCTTTGGGAACTGCTTTTTTGATAAAGGAGGAAATGAGTGCGGTAGTCATGGCTAAACCAGCACTAGGTCCGTCTTTGGGAACTGCGCCCTCTGGGACATGGATATGAATATCGGTTTTGGCTACCTTGTCGGCCTTTATACCTAATTGATCTGCGTGAGAACGGACATAAGTGTAGGCAGCTTTGGCTGACTCTTTCATAACATCTCCAAGCTGACCAGTAAGGGTTATTTTGCCAGCACCTACCATGTTGGCAACTTCGATAAACAAGATATCTCCACCAACTTTAGTGTAAGCTAGACCTGTAACTAAACCAATTTGGTCACTATCTTCTGCCAAGGTGTGACTAAAAATAATTGGGCCTAAGAACTTATTCACTTTTTCTTTGGAGATACTGATGGGCATTTTTTCTCCCGTGGCTTTGAGCTTAGCAACTTTGCGCATTAGTGAGGCAACCTGCCTTTCGAGATTTCTGACTCCTGCCTCTCTTGTGTAGAACCGGACGACGTGTTTTAGAATTTTGTCGCTTAGTGAAACATCTTTTTGTTCTAATCCGTTGTTACTTGACTGTTTTTTGAGTAGGTATTTTTTGGCGATGTAGAATTTTTCTTCTTCAGTGTAACCAGTAAACTCTATAACCTCTAAACGATCTCTTAAAGCGGAAGGAATCGTATCTAAGACATTGGCGGTGGTAATAAAAAGCACTTGAGATAAGTCAAAGGGTATGTCCAAGTAGTGATCTTGAAAGGCGTTATTTTGTTCTGGATCTAGGGCTTCTAATAGAGCAGAGCTTGGGTCTCCTCTAAAGTCGTTACCTAATTTATCTATTTCGTCCAACATAAAAACTGGATTGCTGGATTTGGCGTCTTTAATTGATTGAATTATGCGACCAGGCAGAGCTCCAACATATGTTCTTCTGTGTCCCCTAATTTCGGCCTCGTCTCGTACGCCACCAAGTGACATTTTGACAAACTTGCGACCAATAGCTTTGGCAATAGAACGGCCGACTGAGGTTTTGCCGACGCCAGGAGGACCGACAAAACACAAAATAGTGGGTGGGTTGACGCTATGCTTTTTTGTAGATTTTGTTTGTTCTGACTTTAGTTTGAGAACGGAAATATATTCCAAAATTCTTTCTTTGACTTTTTCTAAACCGTAGTGATCTTCATTTAAAATTTTTTCAGCTTTTTCTAGCGAGTACTTTTTTGTAGAATATTTTCCCCAAGGCAAGTCCAAGACTGTTTCTATCCAACTTCTAATGTAAGACGCCTCTGGGTTGTGAACCGAAAGCTTGCCTAGCTTGTCTAGTTCCTTTTTTACCTTGGCTGCAGCCTCCTTTGGAAGCTTTATTTTTTTGAACTTATTTTTTAAGTCCTTTGTCTCTTCTTCTTCGCCATTTTCTCCCAATTCTTTTTGAATAGCCTTCATGCGCTCGCGCAAAATGGCTTCTTTCATATTATCGTCAAACTTTTTTTGGGTTTTATTTTCTATCTTCCGCTCTAGTTCCAGTATTTTGATTTCTTCGTTTAAATGATCCCCAATCTTTGATAATCTACTCTCTAAACCATTGTCTTCTAATAGTTTTTGTTTTTCCTCATTTTTTATGTCTAAAGTAGCAGCAATTTGATAAGAGACGATAACTGGGTCAGTACTGTTAATTATTTTGTTTATTACACCTGGTTCGACGTTATTTTTGCCGAGCTCAGTAACTCTTTTTATAAGGGCAACAGCCCTGTTAGAAAGAGCAATTGTGTTGTTAGTAGTCGTAAAATCGTCTTCGATACTTTCAACTACTGCCCACATTTGACCATCTCTTTGGACAACCTCCTTGATTTTTACTTTGAATAATCCGTGAACAATAGCGTGAAGTTCGTCATTTACAGGAAGAGTTTTAGCGATACGGCAAACTGTACCGGTGGAGTAAAAATCCTGTGAAGATTGACCTGTTGATTTTGGATCCTTTTGAGAAACAAAACAAACCTCTTGATTGTTGTTGTAGGCTTCTGTTACTGATCCTATTGATGATGGCCTACCAAAGGTAAGGACAGCGTCTGTTTCTGGGAATATTACGCCCTCTTTGAGACCTATAAATGGTACTAGTTGAGTCTTTTGAATATCTGAACTTGATGAGTTTTCTTCCATAGTTTTTTGATTTTAGCAGATGAGCACCTAAATTGCTAATTCGTTTTTAAAAGCCTAACTCCTATTAAAAAAGTAGCGACAACAGTGAGGATAAGAACTAAAAAAAAGAGACTGGTGGAAAATTTTTTTTGACTCATTTGCTGATAGTTATTTGTTTTTCGTCTGTCCAAAGATGGTTACCTCTTACCAAAGAGTAAGCGCGTAAGAAATAAGTACCTGGTTTTTGGAAAGTGATACTCCCATCGAAAGTAAAAGGGAGGTAAAAACTACCTTGGCGATAATCTGAAAGTGAAGATTGATAGCCAACTGCTTCTGGCGAGTCTGATTTGGTGACAGCACTTGGAGTGGATACCGGTGAATAGAAAATGGTTGTGTCGGTCGTTTGAAAATCAGCTGGAGCTTCGACCTCCCAACTAATACTCACCCTTTCACCGACCTTGGCCTGGCTGGGAAGTTCCAGAATACTTATGGCAAGTTTACTGGGTGTGCCTTGAGAGAGGTTTTTTTGGGCTAGTTTGGCGTTGTAGTAAACCAGACCAACAAACACAGCAGCGGAAATACTGAACCAAACCAAAGTTTTTTGCATGAGGTAATTATAGCTTGCAAAAAACCCACACGCTTATGTGTGGGCAATGTCGATAGACAACCTGTTTATGTTTGATCTGCTACTGTACCATACAGCAAGTAGCATTAGTGGACAGATAAAAATGGTTGCAGGAACCGAAGCCTTACTAGTGGAGCAAGGATGTAGGTTAGGAAAATTGAAATTGTAGGATTAAAAATATTTTTTGTTTTTGAGTTTATCTGGGAGGAGGGATTTTTCTGAATACATTCCCGCCTGCAACGCCTGAGGCGTAGCATCTGCGGGCAGGTCATAATCTTTGCCGTAGCCTAGGCGCTGCATGAGTTTAGTGGGAGCATTGCGAAGCTCTAGAGGAATTGGTAAGTTGCCAGTCTTATGGATGTCTGCTTGAGCAGACTTTAGAGCGTCGTAACTAGATCTATTTTTGGCACAGCCTGCTAAGTAGGCTGTTCCGTGGGCTAGATTTATGGCACATTCGGGGTAGCCTATTTGTTGGCAAGCCTGAAAAACAGCGTTGGCAACGACAAGTGCTGTAGGTTGAGCAAGACCAACGTCTTCACTAGCAAAAATGACCATACGCCTGGCAATAAATAGAGGGTCTTCACCGCTGTCGATAAGACGGGCAAGGTAGTAGATAGCCGCATCTTTGTTACTAGCTCTCATTGATTTTATAAAAGCGCTGATAAGGTTGTAGTGTTCCTCGCCTTTTTTATCGAATCTTAAAAATTTGTTTTGGATAGCGTTTTTGAAGTTTTCGATGGTTAGATCTCTGTAAAGATTGTAAGTTGATTCGATGAGGCCAATGGCCTGGCGAGCGTCGCCATTGGCAAACTCGGAAAGCCATTCTTTGACATCGGAATCCATTTGCATAGATTGTTTCGCTTTGCTCGCAATGACGGCGGTGGCACGGTCGATGATTTGAGAAATATTTTCTGGGGAAAGCTCCTTGAGAACAAAAACCCGGCATCGAGATAAAAGAGGAGCTATAACCTCGAAGCTAGGGTTTTCAGTGGTAGCACCGATGAGAGTGATTTGACCGGACTCAACAAAGGGAAGGAGGAAATCTTGCTGACCTTTATTGAAACGATGGATTTCGTCCAAAAAAAGCACCTTAGGCTTGTCTGTCTTTTGACTAATAATTTTCCTAATATCGTCTTTGCCGGCGGAAACTGCTGAGAGTTCGTAAAAGTCTGCTTCGATACTTTCGGCGTAAATGCGAGCAATGGTAGTTTTACCTGTCCCTGGTGGCCCCCATAAAAGGAAAGAAAAGATGAGCTTGTTTTCGGTAGCGAGACGCAGAGGTTTACCTTCTCCCACTAGATGCTCTTGACCAATATATTCGCTAAGGTTTTTAGGGCGAATTTGACTGGCTAAAGGTTCGGTTTTGGTCATAAATTTCGGTTTTTGTTTGGGTAAATATAATTTAAACTAGCTATGAAAGATAGTCAAGGAGTAGAGTGAATATGTGCGAAAATATAGTATGCAGAGAAGGAAAGAGACCTCGTGGCAAAAAGTGAGTAAATGGTATGGCGGCCTGGTGGGTGATAAAGGGCATTTTTTTCATCAGAGCTTGGTAATACCAAAATCTCTTAAGCTCCTAGAGCTTAAAAAAGATTCTAAATTAATAGACATTGCTTGTGGGCAAGGAGTATTGGCAAGAAATATAGACCAGCAGGTAGAGTATTTGGGGGTTGATAAAGCTGAAGCGTTAATCGCAGAAGCAAAAAGACGTGAAAAAAATAGTAAACATAAGTATGTTGTTGCTGACGTAACTAAAAATATACCAACCAAGGAGTTTTTTGACAGAGCTACAATTATTTTGGCACTTCAAAATATTAAAGAGTCGGAGAAAACACTTAAAAATGTCTCAGAGAGACTTGAAAGTGGAGCTAAGTTGCTTATAGTTCTTAACCACCCCGCTTTTAGAATCCCTCGACAAAGTTCTTGGGAAGAGGACAAAAATAACAAGCTGCAATACAGAAGAGTGAATAGATATATGTCACAACTTGAGATACCAATCAACGCCCACCCTGGTAAGGAAAATTCCCCCGTTACCTGGTCTTACCACCACCCCTTGGAAGATTACTCGAGTTTTTTATTGAAGGCTGGATTTTTAATAGAAAAAATAGAAGAATGGACGTCGGACAAGACTAGTGCAGGCAAAAATGCCAAACAAGAAAACAGAGCCAGGGAAGAATTTCCAATGTTTATGGCTATATTAGCAGTTAAAAAATAAAATGAGCGATATTCAGAATACTCAAATCTATTTAGAAAGAATGAGTAAGCCGTTACAAGAAAAACTAAAAGTGGCTAAGTATATTCCAGAAGGTACAACGGATGTGCTTGATATTGGCTGCGCAGACGGAACAGTGACACTGGCTCTGGCAGATTTGTATCCGAATATAAACTTTTTAGGAATTGACCTGGACCAAGGTTTTGTTGACTTGGCTAATAGCAAAGTAAAGGACAGAAAAAATGTTTTGTTTAAAAAAATATACCTTAGAGAGTTACTTGCTGAGCCAGAACGTTTTGACTTGGTGTTATTTTGCTCTGTTTTGCATGAGTTTTTTACATATGGTGAAGGTATAAGTACCGTTGTTAAGGCGTTGGCTGACAGCCATGAAATACTTAAAGCTGGCGGAAGAGTAGTAATTCGCGACATGATTACATATCAATACGCTGAGGAGTCTGACTTGTGGATGGAAACAATAAAAGAAAAAATTAGAAGCAAAAGTGATATTCATGACCTGGTTTTTGACTTTGAGAAGAGGTATGGAAAAATAGCCAGAGTGAAAGACGCAAACCACTTTCTTTTGAAGTACATGTATAGAGAAAACTGGGAACGTGAGTTGACTGAGAACTATTTACCAGTGAACTTTGAGACTTACGACAAGATATTTGAGCTTTTAGGTATGCGGGTTGTTTTTCAAAGATCGTCGACAATACCCTATTTAAAAAATAAGTGGAAAGAAGACTTTGGCTTTACAGATGACGAGTTGGAGAGCTTTAGATCAACTGGATTTGTTGTGGCAAGGAAGTAGGTTGTGTGCTATAATATGGGATATGAAAAATTTTAACCGAGGGGGTGGCTTTGGAGGAGATAGAGGAAACAATAGTTATAGAGGTGGATATGGTGGTGGAAATAGAGGTTATGATCGCCCAAGGGAAACTTTTAGAGCAGTTTGTGATGAGTGTGGAAAGGACTGTGAAGTACCTTTTAGGCCTACTGGGTCTAGGCCGGTGCTTTGTAGTGATTGTTTTGAAGCTAAAAATGGTCCAAGGCCTCAACACCAAAACCGCTCGACGGACAATACAAGAGTAAGAAGGTTTGACCGTGATGGTAGCCCAATTGAAACGAGAGAAGAAAGGGATAACAGAAATATTCTTCTGCTTAAAGATGAAATAGCGAAACTAAACGAAAAAGTTGACAAACTAACTGAACTAATGATTCCCAAAGAGAGCGAGGAAAAAACTAAAACTTCTAGAAAGAAAACGAAGGATAAATAGTGTGTAGGAAGTGGTGTAGCAAGTTGACTTTGCTTGGCTTTTTTGCGGCTTACTATCTTCACAAAATCTTAATTTTTTGACAGTACAATATGTTTAATAGCGCCAATTTTGAAAAACAATGAAAATAAGTAAGTTTTTTCCAATTCTTTTTGTTAGCCTTGCTGCTAGTATTTTTTTGACAGCTTTTCTTCTTTTCCCGAAAATTACAAAGATTAGAGAAAGCAAGACAACGTCTAATTCTAAATCTGGTGATAGTAACACAGTTGTCAGTACAGCTGAGCAGGACAATCTTTTTGACGAAATTAACCCCTCTCTAGGTTTTAGTATTAATGCAAGCTACAGCAACCTAGGACCAAAAATGATTAACTTGGGCGTAATCGATGCCGCTAAATTTAAAGATACATATGAAAAATCGAACCAGCCACTAACCGATGAGCAAGTTGAGATTTTGGAGAAGGGATCTAGCCAAAGAATTACAATCAACCGCGATAATTCCTATTTTCTGCTCAATTTTTTCTGGGCAATGGGGCTTGCTAACAAGTCACCAATCCTTGATGAGGGGGAGATGGTGAAATATGGTGGCAAGAAGGGTGCGGGCAACTTTGCTTCAACTGGTGGATGGACACTTGCAAAAGGGGACGCTATGAACTACTACTCTAAGGTATCACTTATTCCTCTGACCCGCGAACAGGAAGCTTTGGTTTATGAGGTAACATCCAATATTTTCCGCCCTTGCTGCAACAACTCAACAGCCTTTCCAGATTGTAATCATGGAATGGCACTTTTGGCTGTGATGCAGCTTATGGCTGCAAATGGGGCAACAGAAAAAGAGATGTACGAGGCTGGCAAATACTTTAACGCCTTTTGGTTTCCTGGTAATTATTATGATCTGGCTCTCTACTTTAAGAACAAGGATGGCGTCTCATTTAAAGATTTGGATGCTAAGACAGCACTCAGCCGTGAATACTCATCAGCTTCTGGGGCACAAAATATTAAGAAGTGGTTAATAGAGAAAGGGTTAATTCAACAACCATCAAAAGGCGGAGGTGGGTGCGGAGTTTAAACCGAACGAGATGTAAAATGGAAAAGGTTAGTGTATGAGTTGACTATGAATCATTACCACAACAGCATTGTTTTGCCAGCCTTACCAGAACACGTGTTTGATTATGTTGACGATCACGTTCTTTTTTCCTCGCACATGAGCAGATCATCTTGGATGATGATGGGTAGCAAAATGAATGTTTCAACAGATAACAAGCTAGGGAAAGAAGTTGGATCGCATATCTTTTTGGATGGTTCCATTTTCGGGATTCCAATGTTTATTGATGAGGTGGTTACCGAACACAAAAAACCAAGTATTAAGTCGTGGAAAACGGTAAAAGTGCGCAATCTCTTGGTTGTTGGTGATTACGTTATGAAAGTTGAAATTTTTCCCCAGGCACAAAATTCATTATTCCGAGTTTCTATCGATTACGATAGGCCCAAAAAAAATAAGTGGCTAGGAATACTTCTTGGCGATTGGTATGCCAGATGGTGTGTTCGGCAAATGCTTGATGGGGCTAAAAAACATTTTTCTAAAACTTAATGTTTTCTTCATGATTTTTTAATATAATAGGGGCAATGAGAATCTTAGTGATTGATGATGAGCGCCGACTTTCGAACATTATTAAGAAAGGTTTTGCTGAGGATGGGTTTGTGGTTGACCAGGCTTTTGACGGCGAAGAAGGCCAATTTTTGGCGGAAAGTGAGCAATATGACCTCATTGTTCTTGATATTATGCTGCCTAAAGTCGACGGACTAACTCTCTGCAGGAATATTCGTGTTAAAAACATTAAAACCCCCATCTTAATGCTTACAGCCAAGTCTTCGACCGATGACAAGGTGGCTGGACTTGATAGTGGAGCTGATGATTATCTGACTAAGCCTTTCTCTTTTGTTGAATTCCGGTCACGTGTTCATGCACTGATAAGGAGAAGTCACAAAGAGCCATCTTTGGTACTGTCCATTGATGATCTGGTACTTGATCCTCTTAAACATTCTGTTACTAGAAATGGGTTACCTATTAAACTGACACCAAAAGAGTTTGCTATTTTGGAGATTTTACTTCGCCACAAGGGGGAGGTAGTGACCCGCACAATGATCACTGAGCATGTTTGGGACTATAATTTTGATGGTATGAGTAATGTGGTGGACGTATTTGTCGCTTCACTGCGCAAAAAAGTAGAGGTTAAAGGTGAAAAGAAGGTCATCGAAACCATTCATGGAGTCGGCTTTAGAATAGGCAGTGAAGTATGAACACAAAAAGCTTAAGGTTTAGAGTAAGTGCCTGGTACACTTCTATTTTTTTGTTTGCTATGGCTTTTTTGTTTGTTTCCTTTTATTTTTTAACACAGCAATCTTTGCTCTCCCATACTGACGCGGCAATAACATCCCATACTGAGCATATTGTTGATATTATCGCCTCTCGTGATGACTATTCCATGGACTTTGTAAAAAATAGTCAGATATTTGCTAAACAGTTTGCGGAAATGCCGGGCATGATTCTTATTATTGGTGACCCTTATGGCAAGATACTTTATTCGTCACATAGCTTAGGGGAGAATGAAAGTGTTGCCCAGGAACTGCTCGAGAGATCTGCCAGTATCATGGGGCCAATTTTTGTGAACCGCACTGTTGGGGTAAATAAGATTAGATTTGGTGTCTTCTCGACGATACGAAGTGATGGCGGTAAAGCGCTTGTTATTATGGGCCAGCCGATGGATGTTATTCAGGACTCTCTAAACGCGCTGGCTATTGCATTGGCGGTTGTTTATGCGGGAATGTTTTTTCTTAGTTTACTTGGAGGATTTATGCTTGCCGGAAAAGCTATGAACCCTGTGGCGGCGATGTCACGCCAGCTTAAGAAAATTAGCGCAGAGAATCTCGATGAACGAGTGCCAAACCCCAAAACAGGTGATGAACTTGAAGAGCTTTCGCAAACTTTTAATGGTCTTTTGGATCACTTGCACGAGGCTTTTGCGCGTGAGAGGCAGTTTATTGGCGACATGGCGCATGAGCTTAAAACTCCACTGGCAACACTTAAAAGCAGTATTGAGGTAACACTGGCAAAAGCACGAACAAATGAAGATTATAAAAAAGCGTTTACTGACACCTTGGTTGATGTAAACCGTTTGTCCCAAACTGTTAAAAATATTTTGGATTTAGCCTGGATTGGTGCCGAAAATGCTAACGCTATGAAAAGACCTCTTGATCTGTCGCGTGTTGCTTATGACTTGCAAGAAATAGCAGAGAAACTGGCTACGGAAAAGAAGGTATCAGTTTCTACTAGTATCGCAACTGGTGTCGTGATTGAAGGGGTGGAAGATAAAATTTTTCGGGCACTTCTTAATATTGTTGACAATGCGATTAAATATACCCCACCGGGAAAGTCTGTTGCAGTTTTACTAAAGAAAAGTAGACAGCATGCTTTTTTTGCAGTGAAAGATTCTGGAGTGGGAATTTCTTCCGAGGAAAAACAACATATGTTTGAGCGATTTTACCGCGGATCAAAAGCTACCCGCACCACTGGTTCTGGATTAGGTCTATCTATCGCCCAAGGAATTATTAAAGCACACCAAGGTGACATTAAGGTAAGCAGTAAGCCGAATCATGGTACAACTATGACTGTTGTTTTTCCTCTTGCTAAAACGAAATCTTAATAATTTCTTCATGGTGTCTTTTTTATACTAGGCATTGTGAATTTGAGTTTTACAAAGCCTAACTCTAAAAGTAATTTTATGAAATGGATTGGGATTTGCCTTGCTGTAGGTGTACTTTTGTTTGTTTTTATTGCTGTATATAAAGTTCCGATAAGTACTCTAGTGTTAGGAGCTACTTTTCTTGCCTGTCCCCTATTGCATATTTTTATGATGAAAAATGACAACCATAAACATTAATAAAAAGGGGTTTTAGGAAACACACTAATTAGTTGTTGTACTATTAATGTATAAGATGAATAACAGCAAAAACTTTTATCTAATGGCGGGGTTAGTAATTGGAGCAGTACTGACGTGGATTGCGCTTACTGGAACTGTCGGTGGTAAAAACGGATGGGCCACGCAGATGCTGGGGCTAGGAACAGTAACAACTGCCAAGTCTGATGTTTTGGATGCTCATTTTATAGAGCAGATGATCCCACACCACGAAGATGCCATAACCATGTCCCGCCTTGCAGAAAACAATGCAAAAAAGTTAGAGGTTAAAAAACTTGCACAAAGCATTATTACATCTCAAAATGCTGAAATTTCCCAGATGAGACTGTGGTACAAAGAGTGGTTTGGCCGGGAACTACCAACAGGAGAGAAGGTTATGAAGCAGCACGGTATGATGGGAGGGAGCAGTGGTATGCATATGGGAATGATGGGAAGTGAAGCAGATAAACTGAGACTGGAAACTGCTGCTGATTTTGATGTTGCATTCATCGAAAATATGATTCCACATCACCAAATGGCAGTAATGATGGCAAGCATGCTAAAAAATGGGACAACCCGCCCTGAGATGAAAAAATTGGCTGACGATATTGTCACCGCCCAAACTAGTGAAATTGACGATATGCGCAAGTGGCTTGGTGAATGGAAAAAATAATTCATGGATCATTCTACACATAGGCCAAAACAGCAATATACTTGCCCGATGCATGCGGATGTCGTCAAAGATACTGAGGGTGTCTGTCCCAAATGTGGTATGAAGCTTGTTCCTGTGGAGCAGTCTTTGGACCAAGCTGAGAAAAATATACACGACCACCATGCAATGAAGCCGCTTGCAGAGATGACATTTTGGGAAAAGCTTAAAATGAGTATGACAATGTCCATGGGTATGGATCACTCTGGATTGGCAGGACGTGAAATGGCTAAAATGATGGAGGAAGATATCCGTAATAAGTTTTTCGTTTCGTTTCTTCTAACTCTTCCCATCATTGGCTACTCCCCAATGGGAATAAACATGTTTGGCCTTTCTCTACCAACCCCTTTCCCGGCTTCGTGGATCATGCTTGTTTTAACAACTCCTGTCTTTTTTTACTCAGGCTGGATATTTCTTTATTCAACTTATAAAGCACTGCTAGCTAAGACTTTGAACATGGCTGTTCTTATCGCTGTCGGGATTACTGCCGCTTATGTTTTTAGTATTGTTCTTACTTTTATGGGTAGTGAAGAGTCGTTTTATGAAGCTGCGGCGATGCTGACAACATTTGTTCTGTTTGGGCATTGGATGGAAATGAAGTCGCGCCGAGGAACAACTGATGCCCTACAAGCTTTGTTTAACCTGGTCCCACCACAGGCACGCATTAAAAGAGATGGAAAAGAGGTTATGATTCCCACTTTTGAAGTTAAGATTGGCGACATCCTCATTTTGAAACCTGGAGATAAAATTCCTGTAGATGGCGAAATTATTGAGGGCGAAACTGCAATTGATGAGTCTTTAATAACTGGGGAGTCATTTCCTGTTGCCAAGTCGGTTGGTGATAGTGTTATTGGTGGATCGATAAACACTTCTGGGTCGGTA
>CAZQDQ010000001.1:0-41767 GCA_964592455.1 uncultured Pseudomonadales bacterium | reverse complement strand
GTACTCCAGTAAGAGGAACAAGAGCAACCATAGAACTTAAATTAATAAAAATCTGAACTAGAAATAAAAGAGAAATACCACTGGCAAGCAAAAAGTCGAACCGATCAACGGCTTTGGTGGCAACTTTAAAAGAAGACATTAGTAAGTAAATTAGTATTGAAATAATAAAAAGACTCCCCATAAACCCAACCTCCTCAGCAATAATGACAAAAATGGAGTCTGTTGTTGCCTCTGGAAGAAAAGCATATTTTTGTCTCGACATACCCAGACCAACACCTGTCCAGCCACCGGATCCGATCCCGTAAAGTATTTGGTTGATATGATACGAAGCCCCAAGAGGGTCGGCTGTTGGGTCTAAGAAGGTCTTAACTCTGTTCATTCTATAAGGTGAGATGGTTATTAGTAAAAGAACAGACGCGAGCAAAAATGTGGAAAAATAGAGGATGTATTTTATCGGCGCGCCGGAGAGGTAGTAAACAAGAAAAGAACTACCCACGACAATTAATGCAGTACCCAGATCTGGTTGTAACATGATAAGAAGCAAACAAAAACCTATTAGGGAAATAAATTTGGTAATCTCTCTTGGTTTTTCGAGCCAATGAGAAAGGTACAAAATTAGGGAAATTTTTAATATTTCCGATGGCTGAATGACAATGGGACCAAAAATTAGCCACCTTCTTGCTCCCAAAAATTTTGATCCTATCCCAGGAATTAGAACAAGGATAAGAAGGAGTATTGTTAAAATAAGGCCGATTGGAGCAATTTTTTTTAGAAACTTTGTAGGTAGATTGGAAACAATAATTGAGGCTATTATTCCCAAAATTAACCAACTTCCCTGCTGTTTGACGTAATGAAATTTGTCGTTAAATGTCTTGTAGGCATCTACAACTGAGGCATCGTAAATAGCGATTAAGCCAAAAATAGCTACTAAGATACCAGACACAAAAATGGAAAGAGAAAGCTTGTTTGGCTTAATTTTCATCTTAAATAATTGCTAACCAAATACCGAAAATGACCAGAAAGATGTTTACGAGCCAAGCCCTTTGAACAATTTTTGGCTCAGACCAACCAATCTTTAAAAGCCAGTAGTGAATTGGAGCAATGGGGATAATTCTTTTTTTAAAAACCTTGACCCAAAAAATTTGCAAGAAACTACTTAGACCATCGATAATAAATGGCAAACCAATAACCATAAGAGCTATAACTTTGCCAGTTAGCAGACCTACCACAGCTAGCGAAGCACCAAAAGATAAGGCGCCAACGTCGCCCAAAAAAAGTCTGGCGGGGTAAACATTAAAGTACAGGAAGGCCAAAATACCTCCTAACCACAAAGCAATAAATAAGGAAAGCGGAGTATCGAGAATACTGGCTGACAGAATTAAGAAACCAAACAATGAAATCATCAACAAGCCACTAGCCAGGCCATCCATACCGTCGGTTATGTTTAGAGAGTTGCAGAAGCCAACAATTAAAAAAGCCGCCAGTGGGATAAACCAAGCGCCGAAATGGATAACCCCAAAGAAGGGGATGTGAACGATATCTATTCCGAGATTAAAGTACATCATGCCTCCGACAACGAGCCCCAGAACAGATTGGATTGCAAGCTTTGTCTTAGTTCTTAAGCCAGCATAGCCACCTTGTCTGTCTAGTTCAAAAAATTTTATTACATCATCGTATAAACCCAGTAAACCAAAAGCCAAAAAGGTAAAGAAGATAATGTTTATTTCGTCGTTTATGGGATAAACGTGGATGATTTCGAATCCTAAAAATTTTAGGAAGGGCATTAAAAAAACAAAGATTAGGCTTGTGATAGTTATAATTAGCAAGCCACCCCCCTCTGGTGTTTTTGATTTGGAACGGATATGCTCAGACGCTTCGTCCTTCTTGTCTTTATTAACCGCTGTTCGACTCTTAAAAAACTTAAACTGGTAAAGTGAGTTTATAAACGGAACAATAGAAGCAGCATGAACTATAAAAGAAAATAAGAGAACGCCAAGTAGTAAGTCCATTTTTTTATATTAGTAGTAATATTTTTGGTAAGAATATATACACACCGATTATTACAGCAAAAATCGCTGAAACCAAGACCATTCCTGCAGAGACATCTTTGGCAATTTTTGCGTTTTGGTTTTTTTCTAAGGTAATCAGGTCAACGATTGCTTCCATCGCAGTATTGATCATTTCTGAGACCAAAACCAAGTTGAAAGTAAAAATGAGAATAAGCCACTCTAAACTACTTATTGAAAGATATATACCCGCTATACAGACGCAAATAATAGCAAACATATGGAAACGGAAGTTGGGTTGAGTTTTGATGTTGTGAATCAGACCGTTAAATGCATGCTTGAAGGAGACACGATGAATACGAATAGGATTGTACATAGTATGATTTTAAACCCTTATGCGACTAAAGCAAAAGGTGTTTGGCAATTTGGAACCAAAGTGGAGCGGCCGTCTCTGAGCCCCAAATAGAAGTTTTTGGCTCGCGCAGACTAACTAGCATTGTGTACCTTGGGTTGTCTGCAGGGAAAAAACCTATAAAGCTGGCAATTGTTTTGTCTGGATCATAGTGACCTTCTATAGGTATTTGAGCGGTTCCAGTTTTTCCGGCCACACTAAGCCCCTTAGGCTTGGACCACTTTGCTTCACCGCTCTCGACAGCTTTTTTCATAATTTCTGTTATTTCGCTGACAGCCTGTTCGCCCAAAACAACACGACCCACTCTTTCTTCGTCCTCTAGGACCGTAGGTTTTATGTAAACACCTTTGTTGGCAATTGTATTTACGGCAGCAATCATTTGAATTGGAGTGACGGCAATTCCTTGACCAAAAGAGTTTGTTGCTAGGTCTATCTCCCGGTATTTTTCACCATCCAAGATAACATTACCACTTACCTCATCTTGCAGACCCACATCTGTTTTTTGCCCAAAGCCAAACAATTGAAGATACTCTGCAAACTTTTTGCCTCCTAATTTATTGGCTACAAAAACCATGCCAGTATTGTCTGAGTTGACTATTGTCTCGGTCATGGTAATGTTTGGTCTGTATTTTTCGTCCCAAGTTCTTATACTGTATTTTCCAATTTGAACTGGTGAGCCACAATTATCACATTGTGTTTCTGGAGTTACCACCTTCTCATTTAGCCCAGCCGCCATCACTAAAACCTTAAAGATTGACCCTGGCTCAAAAAGATCAGCAACCACAGGGTTTTTGTAATATTGACTTGGAAACTTTGAGAAAGTATTTGGATCATAATTTGGCAGTGATGCCGAGGCCCTAATTTTGCCTGTACCTGGCTCCATAATAATGATGTTACCGGCACTGGCTTGATATTTTTCCAGACCTTCTTTGAGGTATTTTTCTGCTATATATTGAATACTTTTATCTATTGAAGTTTTGATACTTTTTCCTTCGGTGGCGTGATAAAACTGATAGTTGCCGATTAGAATTGGATTGCCTACAGCGTCTTTCTCTGTTCTTATTTTTCCCTCTCTACCTTTTAACTGTCTATCAAAGAAACCCTCAACCCCAAAGTATCCTTGTTCTTGACCTGCCATGTCTTGACCAACAAAACCTAGTAAATGTGCAGACAGACTTGCTTCTGGATAGAATCTGACATATTCATCTTCGAAACCCAAACCCGCTATCTTGAGGTTTTCTATTTTTTCTTTTTCCTCTGGGGTTAAGAAATGTTTTATAGAGACCCAGTTAGAAGTAAGTTTTATTCTTGACTCTAGCAAACTTTTAATATCAGCTGAGGTGCTGGCTTCGGCGGTGGGAGTTATTAAAGGGGTCAAGATATCTATAAGGTTTTGTTCTGGAATCTGAAGCTGTGGTTTGTAAACATACAAGTGGTATAGGCCCTTACTGCCACCCAATAGTCCTCCATCTTTATCTAAGATATCTCCTCTTCGCGCTTTTAAAGTTATTACGGTCTCGTGTTGTTTGCTGGCTCTGGCTTTTAGCTCTGGTCCACGAATAATTTGCCAATAAAAAAGTCGGGCTAATAAAATTACAAAAATGATTGGTATAAAAATGGTTATAATTTTTAGCCTATCTTGTGGAGTACTTGCCAGGTGAAGAGACATTCATTTATTTTAAGGCAAAACCTGCAGATGTCTGTAAGTAGACCACTTGGCCAGTTCTTACGAAGCCCAAACTTTGAGACAAATTCTCTACATCACTTAAACGACTAGCTTCTTCAATTTGGGTTTTTAGACGACGATTTTCCTTTTCCAACTTTAGAACCTCTTTCTCTTGTGTGGCAACGGCAAGGCCCTTGGTAGATAGAATGTTGGCACTTACCAAATTAAGGATGGAAAGAACAACGAGCAGTAGGAAGCTTATGTTTGCGATGGTTTTGTAAGTTAGCATTTTTTTATTAATCTTAATTTGGCACTTCTGGTGCGCATACTTTTTTTTAATTCTTCAATTGAAGGTTCAATTGGTTTTTTGTTAATAGCAAAAATAGTTTTTTCTTTTTCTAAGTTCTTAATTGATTCTTTTACAACCCTATCTTCTGTAGAGTGAAATGTAATAACGCCCGCTACCCCATCCTTACTTAAGACCTCGGGGATTAGCTCGAGCAAATCTTTGATATTTTCTCGTTCGGAGTTTACGGCCATTCTTAAACTCATAAAGACTTTTGTGGCTGGGTGAATTTTTCCTGAAGGTCCTCGTTTTACCCTGGAGACGATATCTGCCAATTGTTTACAGGTTACTATTGGAGAGGATTTTCTGTAGTTTACTATCGCCCTAGCAATTGGTTTGGCATAGGTTTCGTCTGAGAGTAAAAATAGTTCTCTAAGTTCCCCCTCGTTTAAAACATTTACCAAATCTTTGGCTGTTACAGCTAAGCTAGGATCAATTCTCATATCTAGTTGTGAGTCACTGTTAAAACTGAAGCCCCGATCTTCTTTTAGAACCTGGTTTTGCGATGGTCCCAAATCAACAAGGATATTATCAACTTTGTTTATTTTGTGCTTCTTGAGTTCGTTTGCGAAGTTAACAAAGTTGGTATTGATAATTGTCCATTTGTGGTTTTGAACCTCTTCGGATCTTGGGGAAGAGTCCCCTGCCAGCACTAGAGGCGTTGCAATATCCCTTAAAAAAAATATCGATCTTTCTATGGACTCTGGGTCAACATCGAAAGATATGACCTTACAACCTGCTTCCAAGGCTTCTTGTGTATGTCCACCATCTCCTAAAGTTAAATCTACAAATAAATTGTTTTGCTGAAGGTTAAAGTGTTTACTTAGCTCACCTTTGAAGGCGGAAAAATGACGAGTTTGGTTTTTTATCATATATCTAAATTGATGAGGTCAGGGTTTGTACTGACTGTTTTTGCTATTAAATCAAGGTGCTCATGATAGTTGTCCCGATCCCAAATCTCAATTCGATTCAGGGATCCGGCCACCACCACTTGTTTTTTTAGATTGGCTATTTTTCGAAGATGTTCGGGTATAAGTGTTCTTCCTTGGGAATCGAGATTTAGATCTGAGGCAGATTGAACTAATAGTCGCGTTAAGTTTCTGGCCTGTGGATTGGTCATCGGTAGCGAGGCCAGCTTTTCTGAGAGCTTCTGCCAGTATGAGTTGGGGAAAAGAAAAAGACACCCGTCGAGACCCCAAGTGACTACCCCACCTGAAGCTAGTTCCTCTCTGTAGAGAGCTGGAATTGCTAGTCTTCCCTTGGCTTCTATCGAATGGTAGTAGTGTCCAATAAACATAATTCATAGGCAGGCTTTTTTTTGTGGTTATAAGATATTTCACCACTTATCACCACTTTCAAGTATGCAACAGAAAAAATAGATTGTCAACAACTAGAAATAAGACAAGTAAATAAAAAAATAGGGTGCATCAAGCACCCTATAAAGACGAAGAGTTTAGGTTATTTAGTGAGAATGATTGGGCCGACGAGGTAGAGATTTAGATTTTCCTTGCTACCTTTTTCGTCATCTCTTGTAATTTCTGCAGATAAGGTCCAAGGTTTCTGATTTAAGTCAATTACCAAGTTACCTTCCTTTGAGGTAAATTTTAGAGGCTGGTATGAACTGCCGTCGTAAATGTATGCATTGCTCGCGGTTGGTGAGTTTAGGGTAAGTTGCCCCGAGACAGCTTTATCACTTGTTGAGGAAAAGATAACGGGATACAAAATGACTTCCTTATCAAATGGTTTTGGTAAACCAAATGAGTTCATCATAATTAAATTGTCTTTGGCACTTGTCTTGGCTGGTGCAAAACTTACTTTACCATCCGGTAAACTAGGCTGTCCCAAAACAAAGGTAAAGTCCCCTTTTAACAAGTGAATTTCAGGCTTTCCAGGAAACTTCATTCTTAACTTCGTGGTTCCGGTTTTTAAGTCTTTATCAAAGCTACATTTACCCCCAGTTGAACAACTACCAAGAATAATACCCTTCACGTAGCTACTTTTAATTGGAGTTTCGATGTTTGCCTTTATACCTTTTAGTAAGTCTCCAGATTGATACTCTAAATCGATAGATGCCTCCTCAGCTAGATTTATGTTTTGGCCATAAAAAGTAAATAGGCGATTTGTGCTGTGGGGTATTAGAGAAATGAAAGGTCGCTCTGAAAAAGGGAGTTCATTAAGAAGTACCTTACTAGTGTTGATATTAGTCTTTTTGGTGTCTGTAACCTGTTTCTTTGCACTGCAAGCAGATAATAACAAACCGACACTTGCAATGATAAGTATTTTTTTGATGTTCATAGTTTTATTTTAAACTATTTCCTTAGCTATTAACTTGCGACTCATTAAACTTTCAAAATAGGTACTAATATTTTTTATTTTTTGTGGTGGTTTCTCTGGATAGCCCAAATGGCGTAGTAAATAACGGGCAAATTTTGAAGAGAGTTGATTTTGTTCTTTCTCCTCTTTAGTTTGTTCAATTTTTTCTAAAAATATAATTAATGAAGTGTAGAGCTCTTTATCCTCTACCCTACTTGGTACTAAGTGGTTTAAGATTTCGAAAAATGACATACAAAGTGAAATTTTTTTTAGGTCAGTTTTAATTTTAAAAAATGACTTGATGGTACTTGCTTGTTCCAGATAAAAATAATCCCTGCCTTTAACTTGAAAACTAACCTGAGACAAAAGGTCTAAGTGAGGTGACTTTTTTGAGTTTTGCTTTCTTGCTCCAAGTGCAAAGGTGGTTATAAGACCATGGTTACGAGTGAGAATAGTAATAATTTTATCGGCGTCTTTATAGTCTGCAGTTTTAATTACTACACCGACATCCTTAAATTCACCACCCATTTCAGTTTAGAACGATTTCTTTGTCTTCTTTTAAGTCAACTGTTGTTTGGTTACCGTCTAAAGTAATTGTGTGTTTAACGGTGTTTAAACCTGGTTGTTTTTGGATAAGCATTTTGTAGTTGCTTAAGTCCATTTGTGGAAGCTGGTACTTAAAGACAATTTTGCTCTGAGATTGTGGTCTCATAGTAAAGAACCCTTCAAAGACAGTTTTACCAAGATCTTCCAAGGTTTGCTCCTTTACTTCGGAACCAATTACCGAAATAAGCTTCGAGCCCTTTGGCACATAGAGTCTAACGTAGTCTCTGTAAATACCATTCAAACATAATTGACCAGCTTCTAAGTTACAATTATCACCTTTCCTAGGATTGTTATAAGAAATGGAGACGGTTTTGGTGACAACTCCGTTTTCTGTTGTTATTTCCTGATCAACTTCTCTGGTAATGAACATGTCTGTTTTTGCTCCGCCGAAGTTGGAATCGTTTATGTGTAAATAGTCACCCACATAATCTTTTATTCTGCCAGCAGCGTTGAAGTCCTCAGCAATCAATTGAGATTTGTCTTCTATAAAATAAAAAATTAAATGTTTTTCTTTAATGGCAGTTAGGCCAACATTTAGCAATTTTGGCCAAGTGTGTTTTGGGCTACCCATGGCGTTTGCCATCATAGAGTGCATTAGTGGACCAAGAACGGCTTTACGATCTGGTCTTATGCCAGCAACTGGCTTGGTGATCATGTCTTCAAGGGCGTAAACAACTTGTGGACAGTCGCATCTTTTATCGATTTGCGGACCGAAATTGCCCCAACCCCCAACTCCAATTGGTCCAATAACTTTAAGAATCTCTACTGGGAATTTAGTATCGATGGCAACAATACCATCTATTTTAGGCATCCCAGAAATATCACGATAGTACTTGTAAAACTCATCCATGGAGACTTTAAAGTCTGGGGAAAGGTTGATATTGCGAAGGTTGAGGTAATTTTCGTTTAGATATTTTTTGATTGGTTCTGGGGCTGGAACTCTTTTTTTGAACCTATCGTCTAAATCATAAATATTGTAAGAAGCCAAAGGTTCTATTTTTCCTTTTGTGACTCTTAAAAAGGCGTAGGCAGTCATGAACCCACCAGTGGCACGTAGTTCACCATCGTTTTGTAATAGCACCATGTAGGTTTTTGAGTTTGGATTGCCTAGTAGTTCTGGAAAGAGTTTTATTAGTGGCTTTGCTTGAGAAAGCAGTGTGGCTGACTCAGCAACTGCGGATTTTAAATTGACAACTTTAGCACGAATATTTTTACCACGCAGGTTTTCTGGGTAACGTTTTGGGTCAATTTTATCCAGCTCTTTTTGAGCTGAATCCATACCAACTGCCACCTTGTCTAGCTCTGGACTGATTTTATCTAAAGTCTGAGCCATAAATATTATTCTGTCCTCGATGGTTTGTGGTTGGTTGGCTTTTAATTTTGCTTCACTGCTAGCTGTGGTGACAAACCCTAGAAGATCTGCATACGGCTCAATGGAAGTAATTAAAACATTAAGAGAATCTACCAAGTGATTGGCGGCTTTTAGAGCTGATTGACCATCCTGAAAATATCTTCCAGCTAGAGGAATTTTTCCCACCCAGGAATATTTGTCATATTTTGCTGATAGTTGTTTTGTTTCGTCGGATAGTTGAAGGCTTTTTTGTTTTGTTAAGATTAGGTCTTGATTTTGAAAGGCTTGTTTTAAACTCTCAGTTGTAGTTTGAATTTTGTTTATCTCTGGCGTAAAACTCATAACTGTTTTGTACCCGTAAAACCCAATTGAGGCAAGAGCAAGCAAAATAACTAATGCGGGAATCAGGAAAATTAGAATTTTTTTCTTCATTGTCATTTTTTGTTTAAATAAATTACCACTTACTAATCATAGCAAATGGTGTTTTAAGGATGATGTAGATATCATAAATTAGCGATCTTCTTTTAGCATAGTCAGCATCGATTGCTACTCTTTGGTTCCAGGGGATCTCGTTTCGTCCAGATACTTGCCACGGTCCGGTTAGACCAGGTTTTACAGTAAGACTTTCGCTTATAAGCTTTTCAATGTTTTTACCATATCTTTTAATGGCATCTTTTAGTTCTGGTTCTACATAAGCTCTGGGCCCAACCAAACTCATTTCACCTGTGAGCACGTTTAAAAGCTGTGGAATTTCGTCAATACTGGTTTGCCTTAAAATTTTGCCTAGTTTTGTAATTCTTGGGTCATCATCTAATTCGAGCTTCCAGCCGTTTTTTTTGTATTTCTCAAAAATTTCAGGATTATGCTTCCAAAATTCTGTAGCATGAACCTCTTTGCCGTCCACTTCAAACATCTTCATGGACCGAAACTTGTACATACCAAACTTTTTGCCTTTTAGACCCACCCTTTCTGGGCGGTAGTAGATAGGTCCTTTTGAATCTAAACGAATCAATATGGGAATGATAATCCATAAGGGGAGAAAGAGAACGCCCAGGATGATTGCGGCGGCAATATCCATAACTCTTTTTGCTAGATCATAAAACATAGTTTCGAAGTAATTTTAACTTAAAGTTTGACTTTATGGTATGGATAATTTTCTTTTATTCTGGTTATAATGTCGAAATGATACCAGTTATAATCTGTGGAGGCATTGGTTCGAAAATGTGGCCTCTAAGTACAAGTAATTTACCAAAACATTTTTTACCTCTGGTAAATGGAGAGTCTTTGTTCCAAGTGAATTGGAGAGTGCTAAGAAAAAGGTATTCTGCTAAAGAAATATACATACAAACAAATTCTAATCAGTCTGAAATAGCCAAAAAACAGGTTCCAGAAATTTTGCAAGAAAATATTTTTATTGAACCACAAACAAAAAATCAGGGGCCAGCTTCAGGTTTGGCAGCTGCCTACTTAAAAATGCGAGGTTTTGGAAACAAAACTTTTATGCTGATCCAAACTGATGACCTACGAGTGCCGGAAGATGCAATTTTTAAGTTTATGGATGTAGCAGAAACGTTTTCTCAAAAAACGGGAAAATACATTACGGGTGGATTTTCACCAAAATGGCATCAGGCAGGGGTTGACTATCTGCAAAAGGGCAAGCTATTGACTAGTGTAGATGGAGTAAAAGCATTTGAGATAGCTGACTTTATTGACCGCCAAGAAACAGAAAGAATCGAAAAAATGATGAGTTCCGATGAACTACTACTTCATACAAATCACACAACTATGACGCCTGATGGAATGTTAAAAATGTTTAAAAAGTATCGCCCTGACTGGTATGAACCCCTAAAGAAAATTGTAGACGGGGGCGATGTTGGTACTGAGTACTCTAAGATGGCAAGTGGTCAGTTGGAAGAAGTAACAAAGCTTTCGCATATTAATGGTGAATCGCTTGTTATTGAAAACCCTTTTGAGTGGATTGATTTTGGAACTTGGGCTAGTGTTGAAAAACACTACACAAATAATAATATTGCTCCCAAACACTCTGGCCTAGTACAAATCGAAGGGAGCAACAATTTTTGTTATTCAGATAGTGGCAAAAAAGTAGCTGTTATAGGTTATGATGATGCTATTGTAATAGAAGGGAAAGATGGTATTTTGGTTTGCCGAAGAGACTTGTCAGGAAGAGTTGGCGAAATAGTTAAGTAATCGACACAACAAACTCAAGTAGTTTAGTTTTAAACTCTTTGATATTAAATCTTTTGGCGTTTCTAATACAATCATTTGGGTTTATTCTTAATTTTTCAAATTTCTCTATAGCCTTTGAAAGTGACTTAACAGTCTGTTTTTTAAAAAAAACTCCAGTGACTCCGTCGATAATAGTCTCTTTAGCTCCACCAGCTTTGTAAGCAATCACTGGTGTACCTACAGCCTGCACTTCTAAGGGAATAAGACCAAAGTCCTCCAACCCAGGAAAGATTAAGGCTTTTGATTGTGAGTAGTACTTTATTAGATCTCTATCGCTGACTTTTCCCAAAAAAGTAATATTTTTTGAAGCCATTTTTTTTAATTTACTGAATTCTGAACCTTCGCCAATTACTACAAGTTTTTTGTTTGATTTATTAAAGTAGTTAATAACTAAATCTACTTTTTTATAAGGGACTAGTCTGCCAGCCACTAGGTAAAAATCTTTTTTTTGGTGTTTTTTATTTTTTTTAAAAAAGAGTTTACTTACTGGTGGGTAAATAACAATAGATTCGCGATTATAATAATTTTTGATTCTACGTCTAACTTCGTTGGAAATTGCCAAAAAATAATCTGGTCTTAAGGCGGTTATCTGATCAACAAAGCGAAAGTAATTAAACATAAAGGTTGGCAAAAATTTCATTTTCCAGTCTTGCTGATAACTTTTTGAGCCTTTCCATAAATATCTGGTTGGTGTCAAACAAATACAAAGGTGTATTTGATGTGGACTTGTAAGAATTGATTTGGCATCTGAGCTGGTTACCGAAATAACTAGATCAAATGCTTTAAGATCCAGGGTTTCAAATGCCATAGGTGCTACTGGAGCAAGTATTTCGTGATGTGACCTTAAAAAGAAAAACTTATTTAAGAAGGTAGGAGTGACTTTTGTTTTTTTGGTCCATTTTGCATTTTTTGGTTCGTAAACTAGAGTAAAGAGAGGGGCGTCTGGAAAGATAGAGATAATTGATTCTAATAATCTCTCTGCCCCGCCATACTTATTAACACGGTCATAAACAATGGCTACCTTCATCTACTTAGGGACTTGTAAATAGAAATTGTTTCTTGGGTTAGGCGCTTCCATGAATACTTTTTTGATTGCGCGTAGCCTTTTTTACTTAAATCTTGACGAAGCTGACTACTACTAATTATTTTTTCTAGTGCGTTGACCAGGTCATCGACCGAGTTGGGATCAAAATATATAGCGGCATTTCCATAGACCTCTGGCAAGCACGAAGCGTTGGATGAAATAACTGGCAGACCAGCTGACATTGCTTCAATACCAGTTAAACCAAAACCCTCCATTTTACTTGGGTGGACAAGACAAAGAGCCAGAGAGTAAAGCTTTCCGAGCTCCCTGTCATCGATAAACCCTAGAAGTTTTACATACTTTTGGGCATTTAATTTGGCAATTTTAGTCTCCACCTTGTTATAGAAGACCGACCTTGCACAAACAATAGCTAAGTTAAGATCAACTTCTTTTTTGCTGTTGTGCAATAAAATAGCCTCTATAAGTAGGTCGATATTTTTATGTGGGTAAACATTGCCTGTGTAGATAACAAAAGGTTGAGTTAGTCCATGACTTGTTAACGTTTGCCTTGAGTCTTTTAGACTTAAGTTTTGTTTTTTTATTTTTCCATCACTTGCTTCGTAGGTAACAAATATTTTGTCCTTGGAAATTTTTAAACTTTTAGAGATGTCTTCTTTAACAAAGTTAGTGGGGGTAATAATCGCAGAAGCTCTTTTACTAATAAACCAAAACTCAATCATATATCCCACTCTTTTTAGCAAGTAACCTGCTACTGACCTAGTAGTAGTTTCTTTTCCTTTTGAACTGTGCTTTATTAAGTCGTGTAAAGTAATTATTATTTTTTTGGGATAAAGTATTGGGGCGTTGAAGTGAGGAACGTGAAGTATATCCAATTTTTCTCTTAGGTATATTATGGGTAAAAAAATTTGCTCTGCAAAAGTATATATTGGAATATTGGTGGTAACAATTTTTAGATTGGAACTGGTTTTAAAGTCCTTGTTGTGTTTGTCTGTTACGAAAAGAACGTATTGATTTTTTTTGTCGATAGTTAGTAAGTTGTTTACAAGGTTAGTTACATATCTACCTAAACCTGTATGCTCTGGGCCATAAAGCCTAGCGTCTATGCCAATCCTCATTTCTTTAGTTTGTACTTTATTAACCTGATAGTGCCAAGTAGATTTATACCAATGACTACTATTCCCGTTAGCCAAATTGGGTATTTTTGCTGGTAGAACTTTTTATAAAATTTTTTCCAGGCAGCCACAGAGGCATTGGCGACTTTTAGCCGATTAGTTTTATCAGAGGATGCAGAAAGACTATTTTCTTTACGAAGCCCAGATGAAGCGCCGCGTAAATGAAGAGCAGAGGTTTTGGGGTAATAGATGATTTTGTAGCCACTAGTGCCAATTCTATAACACAAATCAATGTCTTCACCATAAAAGAAATATGCTTCATCCCAACCTCCTATTTTTTTAAAAACCGTGTCTGGAATCATAATAAATGAACCTGCTGTGACAGGTATGGCATGGACGATATTTAGATTTTTTCTACCTAAGTGATAAGAGTTAAAAACTGTAGAGTTAGGAAAAAGAGAAGACAAACCAAACAGTTTAGTAAAGGCAACCCAGGGGGTGGGGAAATTGCGATGATTATCGTAATCAATCTCACCGTTTTTTAGAAAAAGCTTAATAGTTATGGCTCCTACTTTTGGGTGAGTCTTGATATATTTTAGCGGCTTTACCAGACTATACCTTTTTATCTCCGTGTCGGAGTTTAGAAACAATAGATATTTCGAATTTGCTTTTTTTGCTGCTTGATTGTTTGCTTTTGAAAAACCAAGGTTTTTGCTATTTGAAATGACTGATACTTCTGGAAAATCCTTTTTTAGCATTTGTAGACTACCATCCACCGAGCCATTATCAACAACAATAACTTCTACCCCCTTGGCTGGTTTTTCAGCCGACCTTATTGTTTTTAAGCAATTAGACAACAAATCCTTTGTGTTGTAATTGACAATTATTATGGCAAGATCTTTTTTGACTACCTTTGGTTTCATCTTTTAGATAACTGAATATATAAGTTGCTTAGTTTTTTGGCAACAATTTTCCAGTCAAAGTTGCTCTCTACATGTTTTCTTGTTGTCTTTGCCAAACGCTCAGCTAGTTTTGGATTATTTAAGAGTTTTACAATGTATTTGGCAATTTTAGTAGGACTATTTCCAATTAAAACGTGTTCATTGTGCTTAACATCGAGCCCTTCTACGCCTATTTGAGTTGAAACTATAGGCAACTGGCTTGCCATAGCCGCCAAATTTTTTAGGCGAGATCCGCCTGGACCTTTTATAGTTGCTGCAAATACAGAGGCATTTTGTAAGCAATCAACTAAAGACTCCGAGTCCTCCTGGGGAAAGTCCTTGATAATAACGCCGCTAGTAGCTATATCGGAAATGTTTTTTGGGATATGCTGACCAACTATCCAGAGTTTGGCACTTTTGACTTTTTCTCTGACAAGAGGAAAGACTTTTTTAATCAACATTTCAGCTGCTTCAATGTTTTGTAACCAACGGAAGTTGCTAAGCTGCATTATGACTTTTTCTTTTGTGTTCCAGTTAGTTTTTTTTCTAAATAAATCCAGATTAACACCATTTTGGACAACATCTACTTTGATGTGCGGCTCGAGTTTGAGCATTTCCTTTTTGTCTGTTTCCGAAACAGCAATTACCATATCTGCTTTGCGCCAGTAGTATCTTTCCTTGTATTTGGTTTTTTCAACGTCGATCTGCAATAGTGGCCGCAGAAACCATGGAGCCGTCTCGTTTACATAGTGCTGGTAAACTAGATATTCTATCGTCTGGTCTACCAAAATTATGGGGAGGCTTGTTTTGGGGATACTGGGCATAACATAAAAAGTTTCAGCATGGATAAGATCGTAGTCTCCATTTTTTAATTCCCGAGAGACAGCTTCCCTAACGCCTGGAGCAAAGTTTCTGACTATTAAAAAGGGGTTGAGGGAGAAACCTGTTTTAAGAATGTTTTTTAGTGTCCATGGACTGGTGCTTCTTTTAAAAGTGATAACTTTTTTACAATATTTAAGAAGGTGCTTAACATTATCGTTTTCTTTGTAGTCCTTAATTAAAGAAATTAAAGTAATTTCGTGTTCCTTACACAAGTGTTTTAGTAAGTTTTGCGTTCTTATCTGCCCGCCAGATGAGTCTGGGTATGGCAGGTATGGGGTCAACATTAGAATCTTCATTTTTTAAGGTTTGTCAAATCAATGATGATATATTTATCGTTTTTTTCGAGAACGGTGTACTTTTTTTCTAGAGTTTTAGACTCATCGTCATAGCTGACACTAACATAATGCGTTGCCCCTTTTTTGATTTTATCTTCGATATCGTACCCTATTGGCCAGCCTGACCTTTCTGTTTGATATAGAAAGGCTGTATCACCATTATAAGGAGCAATAACAAGAGAGTTTGTGGGTGTTATCTTCGCAACTTTTTTTCCTGCCTCTACTATTGGCCAATTGTTGACCTGGTAATAACCCTTTATGTGATACCAAGACAATGAAATCATGACACCAATGACCAATAATGTGGTGACAATACTTAGAAATCGGGAATAAACTGTTTTGCTGAGACTAACCACTAAAACAACTCCTTTAGCAAGGAAAAAGCACAAGAATGGAACAATGATGGATTGATAGTAGTCGTGCTGAACATTTCCTCCAGCAACAACAGAAAAATAGGCAAAGATGCCGATAGCCCAGAGCCAATAGGCTATACCTTCTTTGAGAGGCTTAGATATTAGTCCGAGTATTAAAAAGAAACTACCATATACACCCAGAATTAGATTTCCGAGTCTTTCACCAAATAACCACCGAAACCAAGCAGGCCTAAAGCGGATACCGTTAGAGTTTAACAGCCAATCACTGGCTGGAACACCATCTGGATATCCTGATATGTGTTTTCTCCATAAGTAAAAAGGGGCTACTGAAACTAAACCATAGAACAAAAATGATAAAACATTGATGTCTTGCCTAGCTAATATTCTTATTGAGTAAGCCAAATGAGGCAGAGCAAAAAAAATGGCGAACGGTTTAACTAGTATTGCCCCAGCCAAACTTATAGCAGAGAAGAAAAATAAAACATGCCTTACCAGTTTGCTTTTTTCGTTTGTAATAATAAGCAGATAATACGAAAACAGCAGTAGAAAAATCATTAGTGGTTCTGGCAAAACTACTCTTGAGTAATAAACGCTAAATGGTAGGACAGCCATAAAAAACCCAGATAACCAGCCAACAAAAAAACCAGATAGAAAATTACCAATAAGAAAAACGAGTAGAATCGATCCGGTAGACAAAACTACCGATGTTAGACGACCAGCTTTATCTAGTCCTAGCTGTGGTAAGGCTTTGTACATGTAGTAGTGCAAGGCGTTATAAAGAGGCATTTCAACCATCCTAAAGCCTTTTGGATTGTCTTTGCCTGACTGGATATTGGATAAGTCGTGGTAAGTAGGTAGTAAAAGGTTTAAACCATTTTTTAAATAGTTTCTAGTTACCGATGAAGTATCGGCCTGCCTAAATGAGTGCCAGTCTGCAATTGGATTGTCAATTTTGTAGAGCCTTAAAGAAAAACCTAAAACTAAGAGGAATAGAATTAATATTTTTTTCATGCGCTTTTGATTGTGCTAAATGCTAAGCCTATAAAGGACCAAAAAAGAATGGCTATTTTGCTGGACTCAAAAACATCTATAAAAATAGCAGAAGTAACAAAAGCCACAAATATTCCCATGACTGAAATATTTATCAGCTTGTTTTGACCACTTGTACTGATAATAGACTTTTTTAGAAACTGAAAAATGTAAATAAGAATACTAATAAAACTTATGAGACCTAACAAGCCAACCTCACCCATTAAACGAAGATAGTCGTTGTCTGTGGCTAAAGAAATTGAAGAGTAGCCGGTTCCAAAAATCGGATTCTTGTAAAAAGCACGGATAGCTCTTGGCCACTCTACGTCGAAGCGGATACTCGTAGAGGTGTCCTTTTGAATGGCTCGCTGTGGTTGTTCTGAGGCATGAACCGTAAAGATATTTTGGAGACTAATTTTATCTTTGACAATGTTAATAATGTTTTGAAACCTAACCACGTATTGTGGTGAGGTGAAAATTGTTGCGAAGACTATAGAAAGGTAAATGAGTGAAAGGAAGTATTTTTTGTAATAATACCCAAGAACCAGAATAGAAAAAGTAAGCCCTATTAGGCCTATTCGAGATCCTGCTTGCATAAACAGCCATAAAAGCGTCCAAAAGGGAATTGTTAACAGAGCAATTTGATGTTTTTTGGGACTTGAAAAGGCAATGGCTGCCAAAAAAGTCATTATCATTATAAGGTAGATAGCTAGGTCGTAGTGGCCGGCAAATGTGCTGTTGAGCATGACACCTGGCCGTAGGGTAAGTGCTACTCCCTTACTAGATTCAGAATCCATAGTAGAGATGACTGGGGCACCTAGATATATTTGAGCCAATCCGTAGCACAAAACTCCAATGGCAGGTAAAACACTTAACTTAAAAAGATAGTTTCTACTCCCAAAGTTTTGGGCAGCAAAATAAATGATAAAAAAAGCAGACATATATTCAATACGGCGCAAAAAATGCAAAATGGCTAAAGGTGGATTTACTGTTTTGGTAACAAATATGGCAGATAATGTCGAAACCAGGGCAATTAATAAAAAGACAAAGATCTGAAAGCTGATCTTTGGGAGCCTAAGGCTTCTATCTGAGACAAATTTAAGAAAAAGCACCAATAAAGTGATACCAATGAGAAAATCTTCTGCTCTGATAGCCACGTAAGTGAAGGGAACAAAAAATAAAGGAAACTTAGGATATAAGGGAATAAATATGAGAATTGCGGCGGCTAAATATTTAAGAGCAGAGTCTAAGACACTCGAGATAGGCCTTTTTGGAGGTTTCATTTTGTCTTATTATCCCAAAAAAGACCAGGCGAAGCAATGATCCTAAGGATATAAGGAGTTTCACTATAGGAAGCTGCCATCTAGGTTTGTGTTTTTTCCAAAAATAAATAATATTTTTAACTTCGTTTGTGAGTGCTAGATAACTTCCACCCGAAGCTCCACCAAGATGAATTATTTTCTCATCACCATCAAAAACAATAGTTTTCCCCACTTTTTTGATTCTATAAGCCATTTCCATTTCTTCGGTGTACATAAAAATATTTTCATCAAAGCCGCCTACTGTGTCATAAGTATCTTTTGGTATAACCATAAAAGCGCCAGTTACCCATTGCGGTCCATGCTTGTAAGCCAGGCTGTATTCTTTTGGATGGAATGATTTAAAAATGTTGCCAAGATATGGAATATCGTCTATTCCAAGCTGCCAAAGAAAAAGGTTAATTAAAGTAGGAAAGTATCCACCTGAACCCTGGAAGCTGCCATCTTTGTTGAGTAACTTAACTGAATAGATGCCAAGTTCTTTAATTTTCTTTATTTTATTTTCAATGTTTTTGAGAGTGTTATCGATAAACAAAGTGTCGGAATTAAGAAGGATTAGGTATTTACCTCTGGCTAATTTGGCTGCATGGTTATGACCTACTCCAAAACCTGGGTTGGTTTTTTCCTTGACAAGGGTAAAATTCTGGTGCTTTTTTTTGAAAATGGCGAGCATTTCTACAGAATCATCTTGGGAGTTATGATCAACAACAATAACCTCAAAGCTTACATCAGTAGTTTTTTTGTATAAAGAGTCAAGACAGTCTTTGAGGACACTGCAAGTATTATGCGAAATAATCTGTATAGTGAAAAGATAATTACCTTTAGACATAAAGAAAACTCTTTTTGAGCGAGATAAAGCAAAGGTAAGCCAAAGGAAAGGCTGTGCTCCAAATTATTAGCCGTGCTAAAAAATGACTATTGTTGGGTTTTAGAGTTATTTTGGCTTCGTATGGGACTCCGTATATTGAAATGTCTGGAATTTCTTTGGCTGGTTTGTTGGCGTAGAAAGGTGATTTTTTTGGTTCCCAACCATTAATAAATATGGAGCTTCTTAAAGGGTAAACAACCTCTTCCATGTAGTTGCTTTTTAGCTGGTCGCGAATCAGCTCATGAGCCTCTTCTGGACGATAGTTTAATCGGTAATTGGGAATAGTTTTGCCAAAAATCTGAATCTGGCTTTTTTTTTGGATCTGGCTTGTTACTTCATTTCTTGTCAGATTTGTATAGTACCCTCTCTGGTCCGGATTTTGCCAGGTGTCCCCTTCCTCATTAGACAAAGTTGCGTTATCTAAGGTTGGTAGTTGTGGTATTGGTTGAGCTAAGTAAACAACTCCAAGCAAGTAAATGGTTAATAATAGATAAAGGTGTTTCATTGAAATAGTCTAGGTCGGCCAAGTCTGTATTTTGGATTTTTGATTTGTCTTACGGCAATGAATTTTGCTGGAACTCCACCAACAATGGTGAAATCATCGACATCTTTAGTGACAACAGCACCGCCAGCTACTATAGAGCCATTACCGATATTTACGCCTGGCATAATAATGACTCTTGGACCAATAAAACAATAATCACCGATTGTGACTGGGGCGGTAATCGCTTTGAACTTTGGGTCTTTTAAGTCGTGCTCGGAGTTGTAAATCATAACTTCTGAAGCTATATCAGTATGGTTTCCAATTTTTACCTTTTCCCTACCGTCAATAAAGACTCCATAGCCAATAATAGTCCCCTCACCAATGGCAATGTTTTTGGGGTAATAAAATTTTGCGCCAACATGAAAAGTTGAGTTTTTGCCTATTTTTATTCCAGAAAGTCTAAAAAAGAAGTTTCTGACTAGGTGAGAGGGGAAATTAGCAATTATTTTTAAGAGGTAGATTTGCAAATCAACAAAGATACTAAAAAAGCGGATAACTATTCTTTTTATAGAATCGGCCAAGGAAAGTTTTTCATCGTCTTTGTCGGTAAAATAGAGACCTGATGAAGTGAGGTGCAAATTAAGTATTTTCATTTTTTAGTATTTTTATAAGTTTTTTGGCTGACGTGGACCAGTCAAATCTTTTTACATTTTCTTTGCCTTCTCTGATTATTTTCTCTTTTTCCTTTTTTGTCAAAGATAAAAGTTGCTGCAGTGATTTTTGAATACTTGAAACCGAATCTGGGTCATCTATAAAAATAGCTGAATCCCCAGCAACTTCTGGTAACGAACTAGTGTTGGAAACTACAACTGGCACACCAACTGCTTGTGCCTCAATGACTGGCATACCAAACCCTTCGTACAAACTTGGTAGAATGAAGCCTTGGCTGGATTTTATGAGTGCTGGCAAGTCCTCATCAGGAGCAAATCCAATGAATTGAACTCTGTCTTCGACTTTTAAACGTTTTGCTAAATCGAATATCTGATCATATAACCACCCTCGCTTTCCACAAATTACAAGTTTGCAGGTTTTGTTTTTTAAACGGGAAAAAGCGTCTATTAGACGGCTGATGTTTTTTCTTGGTTGAAGTGTTCCCCAATAAAATAAGTATTTTCCTCTTATTTTGTATTTTTTTCGAATTTGATCTAGTTTTGTTTTTGGAATCTTGCCGTGAAACACTTCTTTGTCAAATGAGGGGTATATGACTTCAATCTTGTTTGGACTGATTTTGTAGATCTCTGCAATTTCTTTTTTTGAGAACTCAGAAATAGTTAAAATTTTTTTTGCTTTTTTTACAGAAAGAGATGTCCATTTTTTTAACTGATTTATATCGTAAGTAGTAAAATATTCAGTACCAAATCTCTCATATGACATGTCCATTAAATATATGTATGACGGTGTGAAGGTAAATAGAGGTGTGTAATGACTGGGAGAAAATAAAACATCCACTTTTGGTTTTCCAAAAAGGAGCCTTTTGGTAAGACTTGTAAGCACCCAAGCTCTTTTGGACCCGAAAATTTCATAAGTCAATTTTTTTGAGGCAACAGGCATGTCTGGCAAAGGATTCTCTTTGGAAAAAGCAATTATTTGATCGTCTTCAGGAAGCGCCAAAACCATATTACGAAAAATCTCATAAGCAAGTCTATTTACCCCAACTCTTTGAGGAATATTTGCTTCATTAATGTCGATACCTATTTTCATAGTTTTCCAAGATCCTCCAGAACATCCTTATATACCTTATATGTTCTTTGTGCGGCTTGTTTGAATGAGAACTTTTGTGCCTGAGCTAAGCCTAAATGCCTCAGTTTAGCCCTGTCTTGGATGGTCTTGATTATACTGGAAGCCATGGAGTTTTCATCCTTTGGGTCAAAGTAATGGCCCGCTTTACCAACAACTTCTGGCAAACTCGAGGTGTTCGAAACAGCCACAGGAGCTCCACAAGCCATAGCCTCAAGTGGGGTTAAACCAAACCCTTCGTAAAAAGCAGGGTGAATGAATGCCAAACAACCAGAATATAAAGCCGGCAGATCTGATTGAGGTATGTAACCTAAAACAAGAACATCGTCATCCTCGATCTTGATACCATCGGATCGTTTCATGCCGCCGATGACAAGTTTTAGATTAGGATAGGTTTTTTTGACGATTTTAAAGGCTTTTAGTAAACCAGTCTGGTTTTTTCTTGGTTCTAGAGTTGATAACGCAAAGAGGTAATCGTCACCGGTTTTATAGCGTCGTTTTACTATTTCTTGTATTTCAATTGGTTGCGGCCTCATCTTTTCTTCTACTCCTTCTGGTATAACAACTATTTTTCCCTCCGGAACCTTTAGTATATTTATTAAGTCTTCTTTTGTTGATTCGCTGACAGCAATAATTTTTTTTGATTCTCTTATTACCCAAGCAATTTTTTTCTTGTGGGCGTTTCTAATGCTATCTGTTGTGGTTTGTGGGTACTTAAAAGGCACCAAGTCGTGAACAGTAGTAACTTTGGGAATTTTGCTAGGTGGTTCGGTCCAGTCTGAACTGTGAAAAATATCTACCTTACCTGTTAAATTTTCAATTGGATAAATGTGGAGCGAGTTCCAAATAAAATCCATTAAGCTTGGGGGGAAAGGGTATATTTTGGGGACACCGCCTAACTTTTTAGCTATGGCTAAAAGCTCTTTTTTTCTCCTTAGAGATCCACCAAATAAGACAAATTCAGTCTCTGGGTAAAGACTGGTGAGGTTTTTTACTAATTCCTTGGTGTAAACGGAAACCCCAGTACCGTAAATTGACTGACTGATATCAATTGCAACTCTCATTGTTTTAATTTGTAGATTTCTAAATGTTTAATATTCCCGTCTTTGTAGTAGTTCATTTTAATATATGAGAGCAGTTCTGGTGTGGTGTCAATCAATTTTTGACCATCGACGGTAAAATCTGGGTCGATAATTACTGTCTTAGTGAGCAAGAGTGATTGTTTTAGCTTTTTTTGAAATGGCATATGGTTTATATACCATGGCAGTGATGGTAAGTAGTAGTTGTTGGGTGGTAGTTTTTCGGCTAGCTGATAGATGAGGTCAGAAGCACCATACAAATAAATGTTTTTATCTGGTAGTTGTTTTATTTGTTTTGATATTTCCAAAACGGTTGGTGTATAAAAGTAGTTTCCATAAACACCTTTTAAAATGGACAACCAGGACTGCACACTAACTAAAATAGAGATTGCCAAAAGAAAATTGATGACTTTTTTATCTAAGTTTAGCTGAGACAAAAAATAAACAAAGGTGAGAATAAATACCTGAAGATGTTCTAAGCCAAAGCGGGGCCAAGCAAGAATTGTGGTTGATAAACCAAGGATGGCGTAAAGATACTTTTTTTTCCAAAGATTTAATCCAGTAAAAATAAGAATCAACAAACCAATGGTAAATATTTGGCGAAAAGTGGGAGCTTGGCTTTGAACAAAAGCGTAAACATCTCTATTAAAAGCAATGACAACTTGGTAAAAGTCTAAAAGAATATTTTTTTCTACTAAGTACCAAAAACTTAAAATAAAGCCAAAAAGGCTACCAAAGAAAACATGAGCCTTGTTTTTGGCCAGATAAAGAAAGTAACCAAATAAGAAAAAGGCAATAGTCGGACGTAAAAGGATTGCCTGGCTAATAATTATTCCAGACACAAAATGATAGTAAGGCTCTTTTTTTGTACTTAAGAAAAAAACGAGAGTAAGATAAAAACAAATAAATGTCTCTATCCACAAGGTGTTGACGGAGAAAAAAACAAGCAGAAGAGAGAATATTAAGGTCCAAGCTTGATATCTGATGACCTTGAGATTTTTTAGTGTAACAAGCAGAAGGTATATTGTTAGCAGATTTAGACTAACAAGCATTATTAAGAGTTTTTTGGGGTCGTTTACCAAGATAAAAGGGAAAGAAAAAAATCCAAAAAAATGACTGGGAAAGTGCTGGTCAACAATGTTTTTGTAAGGCAGAAGTCCTACTGAAATAAAATATGGGTATAGACTAAATTCAACAGATAAAAAATAACCATTTATTAGTGTATAAGCAAAAGGCAATATGAAGGCTAAATACTGATAAAATGTGGGCACAATTGATTATAGCTTTTTCATGAAAAAAATCTCGATTATAGTTCCAGTTTTTAACGAGGAGCGTTTTATTAAAAAAACACTTTCTGCGCTAGTTAAAGTTAAAATTGATGGTTTAAAGAAGGAAATTATAGTTGTAGATGACGGATCTATAGATGGAACATACAAAGAAATTAAAAATTTTAAAAGAAAAAGGGAAAAGTATGGAGTAACTATTAAGGTCGTTAGACTGAGTATTAATCGAGGGAAGGGGGCGGCAATTAGAGCGGGATTGAAAAGGGTAACAGGCCAAGCTGTAGTTATACAGGATGCTGATCTGGAATATTCTCCAAGAGAAATCAGAAAACTGGTTAGGCCAATAAGACTGGGGTACGCCGATGTCGTTTATGGGTCGCGGTTTATGGGAGGTCAACCACATAGAGTACTGTTTTTTTGGCACATGGTAGCTAACAGGTTTTTAACTTTGGTTTCTAACGCATTTACCAACCTTAATCTTACCGATATGGAGACTGGTTATAAGGTTTTTAGAACAAAAGTAATTAAGAGAGTAAAAATAAACGAAAATAGATTTGGTTTTGAGCCAGAAGTAACAGCAAAAATAGCAAAAATGAATTGCAGACTGTACGAAATAGGTATCAGCTACAAGGGGAGAAAATATGAGCAAGGTAAAAAAATAGGCTGGAAAGATGGTTTTTGGGCGCTGTGGTGTGTGATTAAATACAACCTATTTTAAAAGAGGACTGCTATGGTAGAGCTGTTTTACTTTCCAAGCACTTAAAATTAAACAGGTGGTGTTTCCTATCAAAGAGCCATAAATAGGGGCAAAGTAGCCGATTTTAGGGATTAAAATCAGGTTTGCCACCACTGTTATCCCTAGATTTAAAAAGGTTAGAAAAGCATAAAAAGACGGAATCTGAAAAGTATAAAGTGTGGCAGCAGTAAAAATAGCGCTGTAAAGAAAAGGGATCATCGACAGGCTAAGAAGCTGAAAAACCTTAATAGATTCCGAAAACTTTTCACCAAAAACAAAGACAACAATTGGCTTTGCAAATAGAACTGTTAATAACAGTATGACTGCTAAGCCAGAGATAAGTAAAAAAACTTTTTTGGAATAGTTTAAAAAGTCCTTTCTGAGTGTGAAATGGGCAAACCTGGGGTTTATAACTGAACCTAAACTAGAAACAATAATGGCAAACAGAAGAGTGATCCGGCTTGAGGCAGCAAAGATTCCTGCCTGAAAACTGGTTCCTAACAGATTGAGCAAAAGAATGTCTACTTTGGAATAAAATACAGAAAAAAATCTAGATAAAGCTATCCATTTTGAAAAATGAAAGAGGTTGACAAATGTTTTTTTGTCAAACTTTAAAGGGACAACAATTAATTCTTTGCTAAAAATAAGGAAAAGAGCGATGCAGACAGATAAGGCGTTAGCGGCTAAAGCAAGAGAAATACTTAAACCACTATCAGTGTATAGATAGTAAACAAGAATTATTTTGATTACTGAATCAATAATCTGACTTAGCGAAATCCGCAAAAAGTCTCTTTTGGCTGTTAAGACAGACTGGGCCCAGCCGATAAGGATGTAATTGAAGCACAAAGAACCTACTAAGTAAAAGTGACCAGGTAATGACCCTGGGATAATGATGTTGTTTTGGTTTGCTATCAACCATAAACCTATGGCCACAACAAGACCTACAGCATATTGAAACCAAAAACTGGTACTAATTATTTTTGTTTCTTGGTTTCTGTGACGCGGTAGAAAGTTTATTATCGCTGGCCCTATACCCAGGTCACCCAAACTGTAGAGTATGGCAACAAGCGAAGTTAGAGCAGAAAAGACTCCAAATTTTTCTGGAGACAGGCTCCTGGCCATGATAATGGTGAATAAAAAACCAAAAAAAGCAGTAAAGAAGGTGCCTAAACCCATCAAAAACCCATCTTTGATGGTTTGGGTTTTAAAAACAGCCAAAATTTTGTTCACTAATCTATCTTACCTCAAGTTTTTTGGATATCCCTCGCGGTGGCAATGGCAAACCATTCTTAACTCTAATTGCTTCTTCATAAAGTGACTGAGCAATGTATTCCATTCCACCAACTTCCTTAAAACCCATTTTGGTTAACATCTGCGTGTTGAACTTTATTTCCTTAATTTTTGCTTTTTGGCCAAACCTTGGATCATCTTGATCGTCTAACTCAGAATCATCAACTCTACCGGCAACTCTCTGCATTGTTTTGAAAAAATCTATCATGTGGAAATTTGTACCGCTAGCGATGAAAAAGGAATCTCCGATGCTAAGTTGCCCACCATTCCCCATATTTTTTATTGCGCAGGCTAGTATTCGACCAGCGTTTCTAGAGTCTAAAAAGGGCTTTTTTTGATCTAAGTCACCATGCTTAATAATACTATCACCTCTAACTAACTGTCTCATAATATCCGGTCCAAAGTAACCCTCTGGGTGAGCGTAACCAGTAGTGTTCGCAATAAAAGCGAAATATATATCTACATCTTTTAAAAACTTTTTAGCCTCATGGAACAAAGTGTTTTTTTGATTAATGTACTCATTGCCAGAAGCTTTCAGAGGGTGATCAATGTCAACCGTGCCAGAAGATTGGATATCAAACTGAAGTACTGACATAGGTAAAACTACTTTTGGTCTATGTCCAATTGGCATTTTAGAAATAATATCTAACATTTTCAAAACACCGTAGCAGTTTATTTGCCAAGCAATTTTTGCCTGCTCAGATGCAGTGTTTGGATTAGCCACTCCCGCTAAATTTAAAATGACATCAAAATTACCATTTTTTATAGTTTGCTCGAGCGAGTCAGGATTTAGAAAATCAAAATATCTAAAACCTTCATCAAGTGAAAGATCTAGTTCTTTTGCTGTGCCAGCTAACAATTCGTACTTATTTTTTAAGCCGAAGTTAGCACCACGACCCAATGTACCTGTTTCACCTGGGATGAAGATTTTTGGTCGTTCTGACATGGTTTATTTTACATTATGGGATTTAAGCCAGTCAATGTCGGCGTCAACCATAATTGCCATCAGTTCTGGCATAAAAACTTTTGGCTCCCAACCCAGCTCCTTTTTGGCTAGACTATAGTCCCCTTTCATGTCGGTTATTTCTGTTGGTCTGATTAGTTTTTGGTTAGAAATAACGTGCTCTTCCCATTTTAGACCAACATGGTCAAAGGCTGCCTTACAAGCATCTTTGATAGAGTAATTGGTATTGGTGCCAATGACGTAGTCTTTGGGTGTGTCTTGCTGAAGCATAAGCCACATGGCCTCTACATATTCTTTGGAGTAACCCCAGTCGCGCATGGCATCTAAGTCACCTAAGTGAATTTTGCCGCTATTGTCAACCAGCGGTTCGCCTAATTCATTTATGGGTGGGTTTTTAATTCCCAATTTGATACAGGCAACACCCATACTGATTTTGCGAGTAACAAAGTGTAGTCCACGCCTTGGTGACTCGTGATTAAAAAGCATACCGCCACAAACAAACATACCGTATGATTTTCGATAACAATCAATCATCATATGGGCATAGGCCTTGGCGATACCATAAGGGTTATTGGCAAAAACAGGTGTTTTTTCGTTGGCACTTTCCACCCCTTCAACGCCACCGTAAATTTCTCTGGAAGTTGCCTGATAGACTTTGGCTTTGGGAGCAAAACGTCTGACGGCTTCAAAAACCCGAACTGGTCCCAACGCAGTGACTTCCCCAGTGTAAATGGGGTGGCTCCAACTATCGCCGGGGACGGATTGGGCGGCGATGTTGTAAACTTCGTCTGGATTGTGTTCGATTATGACTCTATTTAAAGATTCCTGATCGGTAAGGTCAGCTGCAGTGATAATTATTTTTCCTTTTAAATGCTCGATGTTTTCGTGGACCATGGTAGTAGATCGACGAATAGTACCAACAACTTTGTAGTTTTTGGTAAGTAGTAGGTCAGCCAAGTAAGATCCATCTTGCGAGCTAACTCCAATAATGACTGCAGTTTTTTGTTTACTCATAATAGGCATTTTACACTAAACTATTTACAGGACTGGCCTTTGATTGGGGAAATTACTTTTCCCTCTTTGGTGTCTCTGGTTACAAGATAATAAGCTACTTCGTTATCGGGATATTTAACAACGTCGAGGAGTTTTATGCCTTGTGGAGCTTTGTCTTTGTCACTACTGCGAAAGTCGAGTGGTAAGTTTCTGAAATCGACCATATAAATAGCTTTGGGGCTTAGTTTTTCGATTTCTTTTTCCTTACACAAGAGATCAGTGGGGTAAAAAGGTTTGACTCTGTCTAATTCATGGTTCTTAACGATATTGTCACCATATTCTGTACCGTATTCTTGAACCAGATCAGGGTTGGTTTTTGACCAAAAAAAGTAATACAACATGGGAGGATCATTTACACCAGTAAGATAAATTTTGTCAAAACTGTTTTTATATTCTTCAATCTTTTGTATCGCCTGCTTATATCCGTATCCAAATTCGCGGGCATTTGTAATGGGAAAGTGATAAAAATATACATTTAAGAAACGGGTAAGAATAAAAATCCAAGTGAGAATAAGAATAAGTTTTAACAACCAGCCATACTTTATTTTTTGCAAGAAGTTTAAGATTTTGCTGTAACCCAGTCCAACTACAAGGAGCAAGGGACCAGCGTAAGTAATCAGCCGAGAGGCATGATTGGCCCCGTCTAGAGTAAGGTTGGCCGGTACAGTCCCCAAGAAAAGCACTAAAAGGAGTAAAACAACTTTTTTATCTTTTAATAATCCAAGTAAAGTATAGAAACCAACAACAAGAGCAACTAAGTCTATTAACAATAACTCGCCGGTGTTTTTGGCTGAATGTCTACCGTTGCTATCCCCTATTAAGAAGAGAAAGTTAGCAGAAAAATTATTTAAAATATTACTTACGAATCTGTCTATGTAAGTTAGTGCTTTATTGTGAAATATTTTAGATTGAAGTGTTGCCGACTGACCTAGCGAAGAATCTGCAAAGTTTCCAGAAACCAGCTCTCTACTCCTTTGAACCTCTATGGGGATTTTGGGGTCGGAAAAAATTGATATTTGACTAATTCTGGTTTGATCTTTAGCTCCTATGGTAGTTGTATAGACAAATGGAAAATACAACGTGGCAAACACAATAAGAGCAACTAATATTTTTTTAAAACCCAACTTAAGTATTTGTTTATAAAACAAAACAAAAGTTACACCCGCCAGTAGTGGGGATAGCAAACTCATAGTTCTGTAAGTGTAGACAGAGAGCCCAAGAGCCAGTGAGGAAAGATAAAAGTATTTGTATCTGTTGATCTTTTGCCATACTAAAAAAAGACACAAGAAAGAAAATAGACCAAGCAAAGCAAACTGAGCCTCAAAAGCAAGGCGGCTAAAGTGGATAAGCCAGGGCGAGCTGGCGAAAATAATACCGGTGATTATAGTTGTGGAAATACTGCCAAACAGAAGTTTGCTTATGCTCATTGCCAAGAGAACAACAAACACCCCAGCTATGGCTGTTCCTGCTCTTACCTGAATCTCTGGTGAAACCGGTAGATAGCTAAAGGGGAGCGAAAACCAAATGGGAAGCGGAGTCTTATCGGTATTAAAAGACCGAAAGTAAAAAGGGCTAAATTCTCCCCTATAGTCTTTACCTGTTTGCTTTAAGGATTGAACTTGATAGCCCAAATCAATTTCGTCATAGTATAGCGCGGATGGAATTTCTGACAATTTGTAGAGTCTTAAAAAAAGAGCAAAGACAACAACTGCTAAGTATGCCCAGTTTTTTTTAAGAAAACTCATTTATTTTTCTGAAGATTGGTAAATAAAGAAACTAACTGTGTCGTCTGGATTTTTGATAGTTTCGATTACTTGGTAGTTTAGGAAGAATTTTGGATAGTTTTCTAAAAACCTAGTAGATAAAGCAACGTAGTCTGGTTGGTATTTTTTGACTACTTGTTTCAGGTCGCTTTCTGTACTTGGCAAACTAAAGAAAATACTTTGAGAGGGAAGATCTACCCGGGTTTCACCCAAGTATTCTCTGGTATCGGTTTTGGATGGGTCACAAACAGAATAGGGTAATTTTTGCCAAAAACAGAATTGACTATATGGATATTTATCTTCCCAAATAATGAGGAGTTTAGACTTATTATTTTGCTGAAAGTCTGACAAGGCTTTGAAGCCATATTCAAAACTGTCTTTGGCTAAACTTGGGTAAACATGAAAGTAGCCAAAGAAATAGTAAAAAACAGAAAAAGTGCCGATGACTGATATAGTGGCAAAGTAAATGACTTTGGAAAAGTTGTTTTGAAAAAATTCTAAAGAATAAACAAGACCAAGAGCACAAAAATAGGTAAGAAGTGGGTAGAGACTAATGGAGCGCAGCAAGTAACCGGCTCCATCCTTGGTGATTGCGGCTGGTATTGGTGAAGCAAGCAACCAGAGGGTAATAAGTAGTTTTGTCTGTCTGTCGGTTTTACCTGAAAAAAACTTGTAAAGACCATAGATTAGAAATGGCAGTAGAAATAAGTAAAAATTGCCAGTCATGCTGGTGGAGTGGCGCAAGATAGGGTCACCCCTTAAAAAGAGAGAGTCAACTGAGAAGAAAGATAAATAGTTTTCGGTGAATTTAAATATTATTGATAGTGGGTAGTTATAGAGAATCTTGTTAGAGAGTTGTTCTGGATCTTTGCCAAAAGAAAAAATAGAAGGAACACTAGACCTAGCTAGCCCTCGGTAAAGATTTGAGTCGGCGGTAACATTGACATCGCGCCATATGGCAAGGTCTAAGCCGCGGGAGCTGGTGTTAAAGACTTTATACTTGGTGACCAAAAAAGAACTAGTAACCCCTAAAAAGATAATGGATGCTAAAAAAATTAGCTTTCTATTTTTTTGACTGTCCCAAAAAAGCTGTTTGGCAGGGATTAATAGAATTAAGGGTGACATAAGAATAAGGGTTGGATAATAGTAGGAGCCGATTAAGAAAGGAATAAAAGAGATAATTTTTGGGAGGGTTTTGGTAGCAGATAAATAGAGGTAGAGATGTAAAAGGCTCGTAAAAACAATAATAGGGATGTGAGTGTGACCAAGGCGACTGATGGCAAAATTCCACGGGAGAATAGCCAGAAGAAGACTAAAAGTGAGGGCGACACGAAGGTAAAGATTGGTTTGTGATTTTTTTGCTAAAGCTTTTGCAAAGAAGAAACCGACGATAATAGTTAGTGATCCAAAAATGGCTGAAGCTAGACGGACACCCAAAGGGTTGAGGCCAACAAGCCAGCTGGCTGTAAAAAAGAGATATGAAATACGCCTAATTAAACCCACAGACCCATTTCTAATGCTTTCTAAATAGTAATAGTGACCTACTTCGTCAGAATAAAGCTCTGGAACATTTTGATTTAGACGATAAACCCTAAGAAAAAAACCAACCCCAAAAAAAATAAAAAGTAAAATAATGGCGGCTTTGTATTTGTTGGTCATTGGTTTAAAAATTGCTTGGTACTAAGTTCTATTGGTGCAAAACCGGTTGTAGATGGTTTATCATCAACCTCATCTTGATAATAAACCATGTAGTCTGGTTGATGATAGAAGACTTTGAAAAAATCGGAGTTGCTTAGGCTTTGGGATATCTGCTTTGACTGCCCCCAGATGGGACCGTAATCTTGAGCATCGTTTATGAATTCAAAGTAACTATTTTCTGGAGGAGAAGGGTAATTTTGATTAATAAATTGATAGACATTTTTGGAGATCTGTCCCCTACTGACTGAGTAGTGGCGGGTGTAAGTTAGGTAGTTCATCGATAAATTGTAAAAAATAAAAATTCCCAAAAACACAAAATAAAAAATATTGTTTGACTTTTTAATTAAGATTGAGAGTGCAATAGCAAAACCCACTAATGGCAGGCCAAGTTCTAGTGCAAACTTGTGCGATGGCAGAAATAAAACTGGCAAAAGGCTAATAACAAAAAACAAAGTAAATACCCAAAAATAAGAGTTTAACTTTTTAAAGTTTTTTAAGAAAATAGTAATGGTGGAGATAATGATTGCTAAAAGTGGAAAAACAATAAATGGCCACCAGCTTGCATAATCGACAAAGAATCTGGGTATTGGCTTTAGGCCGGAGCCAATGTAGTCTACTAGCAGTTCTGGCGAGCCAATAGACCAAAGAACATACCACATTAGCGTATTGACCGCTTTGACTAGTGAGAAGTCCCACAAATAACTATCGCCTGTGACTAGACCAAAATGAAAAAACCTAAAATACAAATAGATCACAGATACCAAGATCTCAGATCTCAGATTGTTAAACTTGTTAGCAACTATGTATTTATAATTTAGGAGAAGAACTAAGACTGGGAGGACGATGGCGGTTTCTTTGGAAAGCAGAGCTAAAACAAAAAAAAGAAGGGATAGCTTTGGCCTGGACTTGAAGTTAATTAAAGTCAGAAGAGAGAAAACTACCAAAAATAACTCTTGAAAAGCAGAAACAAAGTAAAGTCTGGTAAAGTTTGAGGCAGATAGTCCATAAATAATAGATGCTAGATTACAGATCTCAGTTCTCAGATATAAAGAGCTGAATTTTCTGACGAGATATATTGAGTAGCCAAAGAGTAGTAGACCAAACAAATAATAAGCAACGGAATTTAAACCAAAGAACTTTTGGAAGATAAAAAAGAAAACTTGAGTTGAGAGAGGTCTGTAGAAGCTGGCGGATTGCGGGGTTTGGCTAAAAGAAAAAAAGTTAAAAAACTGCTCAAGCGAGTCTATTTGGGAGATACGAAGATGAAACCAGTCGTCAGCTGAAAAGAAGTTACCAAGCGCAGGTAAATAAAATAAAACAGGAAAAAGGTAAAAATATTTTTTTATCCAAGCCACAGTTTATTTTACACTTTAGATAATATTAGAAAATATTGGAAGATACCAGAAGAAATCAAGTTATTTCTTACCATCGAAGTGGTACTCAAAAGGCAGACAGTTGCTATTACCCTTTGACAGAGTTTGAACACAGACCTCTCCAGTTTTGGTAGTTGTGGGGTTAGTGCGGAAGATTATTTTTTCGTTGGACCAGTAGTGGACATTTTCTACTTGAACCTCCCCTGCCAGGGTAACCTTGCCAACAAAGGGCAAGTCTTGGAAATTTTTGCCAGTGATAGTAACGTCTACCCAGGCCTCGGAAGTGATGCTTGGATTGATTGATATTATTTTTGGAAACAATGTGTGACTAATTACATAGGCGTAGATGTTGCTATTGACCAAAAAGTAAAGATGTAAAACAAGATAAAGTAAAGGATAAAAAACAAAACTACCTTTAGTTTTTTTTATTAAAAAATACACAATTTTGTAGGCAATTATTAAAGAAACAGCAAATACAAGAAGTGAGAGAGCCTCTTTACTATAGAGTCTTGGGTAATCCGCTAAAGTCTTTGGAATAGAAACTATTTGCATAAAACTGTAAATCGCATTTTTAAGAATAACCGTATAAAAAATAAATTTGGCTAAAAAAATCATAATGTTTGCTGAGTTAAAACCTGATTCTCTTTCAAAGTTATTTAGATCTTTTAGGAAATTGCTTAGAGTTTTGCTGTCTTTTTTTTCTGAAAAAAGAACCTTTGCGGCTAAAAAAGTTATAAGTAACATTAACCCTAGAGAGAAGGATGTGTTGGCGTAAAAACTAAAATTAAAAATGTTAAAAATGAAACCAGAAATAAAGTAGAAAAAAAAGAATGTTAGATTAGCTGTGTCTGGAAAACCTCTAAAAATATTTAAAGCAAACCAATAAATAGATAATGATATTAACAGGTAGTCCTGCTGCCCACCGTTTACCACAAAGAGAAAACATGTTGATACAACAAAGACAACTATTTGGTAAATAGGTGCGGACCTACTAAAAGAAGTGAATAAGAGGTAAAGAACTAGTGGTGAATATGAAATTAGTAGCGATAGGATTTGCTGATAACTTGATAAAATAAACTTTATTTTGCTAAGTATGATTTCTAATAGTTGCCAAGGATTTTTTGTAACTTCGGCTTTAGTTAAAATGCTGCGAAAAACAAAAATTGGGTTTTTGGTTGATATGTAAATACCGCTTTGACTGCTTCCGTTTAATGACTCTATTATGACCGAGTACTCTTTGTCTTTGGAGTCCGCTATAGGTAAAAAACCGAATGGGAAAAATTCATCTGGTAAAAATTGATCGGTGTTATAGACTGCGGAATAAATTTCTTTATTCAAACTTCTGTCATGCAAACGAAAACTTAATTGGTCATCACTATCTCGATCATTGTTTGTAAACCTAATTAAAATGTTGCCCAAATTGTTGTATTCAGCTTTGGTTTTGATAACCACCTCCTGACCTGAAAGTAATGGTTGTCCTTCAGCAAATACGATTTCCGATTTTTTGCCAATTTGGTCATAACTTAGTAAATGAAACCCAGATTTATTTAGTGACAAAGAAAAGTATAAGGAGCAAATGAAAAAAATTACAATGGTAACAAACTTACTTTTCATTTTTACTTGTAGATAAATATAGTGATGTTATTCCACCAACTATTGAGATAATAAGAAAAATAATAAAAGTGGTTTGCATGGAAAAGTATATCGTATGCTTTTTTCCTGGAATCACTTTTAAATCTTTAAAGTGATTTAGACCGTCAATATTTGTTGACTTAGATATCGTTTTTCCCGAACTATCCTTTATTACCCAAAATTTACTAAAGTTTTCATTCAAGACTATTTCTGAGGGTGACTGTGTGTCTTCTATAACAAATTCATACTGAATAGGATTCTTTTTTTCAATTCTGATTTCAGTGCTTTCTTTGGAACTTATAACTTTTTTTGGGTTCTTTACTTTGTATTGAACGACATTCCCCCCTGTATTAATTTTTTCTAAGATGTTAATTTTCTCTAAGATGTTATAGGTATTTTGTGCGCTCCAATCTTTAGAGCAACTTGTAAATATTGGTATTACGTCATATCTCAAAGTTATGTAACCTATGGAATACTTGGATAAAAGCGACTCGAACTTTTTAGCTTCTGAGTTACAAAGAGCAGCTTCTATTTCCCTTCCAGCAGCACTAGACTCAGCGCTAAAGGTTGGAGTTACTAGGTACATGTACTCTGATATGCCCCCCTGTGCTGACTTCTGATAATTAGTCTGCATGTATAGCGGGCTTTGGGTGATTGGTAAAAATAAATGGCGGGTACTACCCTTACCTGATTCTGCAAAACTAATACTGCTAACCAAATAAGGGTCTAAGGAGTAGTAATCTACATAATCCCTTCCGCTAGGAGACATTGCTTTGTGGCCTAGATCGCCGTTAGACCACCATCCATAAGAGTATACGGCCAGGAACAGTGATAAAAAAAAGGTGGTTCGTCTTGGACCATATTTTTGATTACATGCCTTGGTTACTAAAACTAGCAAAATTAAGAAAACGCCTGTGACAGCCAGCATTAGGTGTTGTGGACTACGGTAAAGAGACATAAAGGGAATGTTTTTGAATAGGAAAAGAGTAAATTTTGGGAATGGGTAATTCCCCCCCTTAGCAATTAGGAACATGAGACACAATAGCAATATAAATAACAAGATTCTTTTGTCCCTTATTTTGTTTTTGGTAAAAAGCAAAGTAATCCCAGTAGCCCAAACAAGGCAAACAATTAGTAAGTAAGTAATCCAGATGCCATGCGGAAGAGTTTGTTGATAAAAATCTCTATTTAAGTAACCGTACAAGCTAAAAATAGAAACCAGGTTTTGACTGCTACTTCTTACTTGTTCAAATTGACTGGTAAATCCAACTGACGAATAATGGCTTGCTAAATTAAAAACGATACTTAAAGTCAAAGCTATCCAATAAAAGTTAGTAATAAAGAGAAAAAAGTGTAACTTAAAAAATCTAACAAGTTGCTGTTTAAAGCCATCATTTACCACTAAAAAATAAATCATTGCTAATCCATGAACCAAGACAAAGTTTTGAAGAGAGGAAACAACTAAGTTAGAGAATACTAAACTAGAAAATAAAAAGTATTTTTTGCCAGAAAAAAATTGATTAATCGAGTATATGTACCACGGGATAAAGGAATATGAAAGCCACATATACCAAGACCCACCAACTATTTCATTAAAGAGAAAGGGGCTAAAGGTATATAAGAAACCCAGAACCAGAGGAATAGCTCTATTCTTGCTTAAAAAAAATAGGTTTGAAAATTTAGCGAATCCAAATACTGAAAAGACCAAAATAATTAGCAAAAGCACTTTACTAGCTAGTACATTACCAAAGAAAAATACAAGTTGTGAGTAAATAAAATTAGGAATTAGATGTGCGGCTGTTAGGTGCTGTTGATAGCCCAAGTTTGAGCTATTCCAGGTATAGGCCGAAAGAAAGTTTATGTTGTTGTGACTGGAGGTAAAATAAGGAAAAGTAAAGTCCCAATTATGGCCAATCTGTCCATTATTTAAAAATACTGATCGAATAAAGATAAAACAAACAAAAATGACGAATAAAATTTCAGAAATTAGCTTTAGTGGTGCTGATGGCTGTGATGCTTCTGTTTTCATAGTAGACCCTAAAACCAATTTTTTTTAGCCAGTTTACGACATGTTTACTATTCTTTTTATTGCCAAGATCGTGGGTCTCCATTAATAATACGTCAATTTTTTTAAAAGTGGACTTATTCTTCTTTGTTAGGAGACTATACTCACCACCTTCTATGTCTATTTTTACCAGTGTGTTGCCAGTTTCTGGAATTATTTGGTTTATGCTGACTGTTCTTACTTTAATGTATTTTCCTGCTGAGTTTGTTAGCGATGACATGGCTGGGTTTTCGTTTAAATAAAGTTTAATCGATTTTTTCTTTTGACTACCGATAACAGCTTTGTTCGTTGTGATAGCATTAATTTTGTTTAGTTTTAAGTTTTTTTTAAGAACTTTGAGTGAGTTTTTGTTTGGCTCCACAATGACCCTTTTTGCTTTCGGCCAGTATTTTTTGGTACTAATAGTGAACAGACCAATATTACCTCCAATGTCGATAATGTTGTCAAACCTTATATACCGGAGGTTTTTTAGTCCATAAGTATCACTGATAATGTTTTCTAGAAATATCCAATAATCAATTTTGTTGTTTCTAAGATAGGCTTTTGTGTTTCCTGAGCTGACAACACTGTTACCGCCAACCCCTAGCCATAAACTCAACAGAGTGAAAGGCTTTTTGACCTGAGAGAATATTTCAAGCAGTAGTCTTAGTTTTTCTAAAATCATTTTTTCCTGAGGTAGAAGACCGTACCGCGAGCCAATAATCCAGGAAAAAGATCTACAAGAGTACGCCAGACACTATCTGGTATTAGCCTAAATAATTTACCAAAAAAAGCAAATCTTGACCCTATACCACCGAAGTTCATATAGTATTTTTTGTCAATTAGACAAAAATAGTTTTTGACAAAGGTCTCTGATTGTTGAATGGTTGGGAAGTGAAGATGTTTGTATAAAACAAATGGATACTGATCGATACCAAGACCAAGTAAGGCATAGATTCTATGAAAAATGGTGTTTTCGTTGGGTAGAGAAATGATTAACCTGCCATTTCTCTTAAGTAATCTCAGAAAATATCCCATTTGACGGTGTGGGTCTAACAGATGCTCAAGCACCTCTGTGCAAATTATAAGGTCAAATTTTTTGTTTGGGAATAATTTAAGAAGATTATCTAAGTTTAAATCATAGTAGTGATACTTCGCGCCCCTTGTGGTGGCAATTTTTCCTGCCTCAGTGTCGTAGTCAGCAACATTATAGTCAATCTTTTTTATTTTTTCACCAGAGTTTTTCCAAAATTTGAGATTGTCTGCGGTATAACCTCCTACATCTAAAACATTAATTCTTTTATATTTTTTGAGTACTTTTTTAGCAAAAAAGTAATTTATATTAAATCTCAAAACCATATACTTGTCAGTGAACAGATTGCCATAATGTGCCTTTGCTTTAATTCTTTTTCCTTTTCTAAACTGCTTGTAATACATACTGTTATTTCTTCTTGGCAATAATTAATATATTTGCCCCGTGATACTTACTTGAAACAGCTTTTTTTATTCTTTTTATTATTTCTTTTCGGTAGTAGACAGGGTTATTAACAAGTGACGGGAAGTATTTGTACATTTTTTGCTGCCATAGTAGTTTTTCCCAAAATACCAAGTCTGTCTCGTTCATGTAATAGCGGTAATCAACTAGGCGCATTTTGCTGGCAGCTAGTCTTTTTTTCCAAGTTTTGTGGTCATATAAATGAAAGTGGTTAAACTGCCTATTTCTCAATTTGGAGTACAATTTTCCACCAAAGTTTTTTGAAAGATAGTCAGTAAAGTAGACCGAGGGACAGGTAAAAATAAAGTAGCCATTTTTTTTTAATATCCTGGAAACCTCTTGTAAAACTCCATAGTTGTTAGGTATATGTTCAACAACACTGTTACTAAAAACTAGATTTAGAGATTTGCTTGGTAAAGATATATTCGTTGCTGATTCAATAATAACCTTTTTATATCGTTTTTTTTTGATCGCTTCTTTAACTACTCCAGCTTCGTCGTTATCTAGACCATAATCAAATTTTTCTCTAAAAATCGTCCTGCATAGAAATCCATCCCCACAACCAAGATCAAGAGAGGGCCCTACAAGTTTAATTTTTGATAACTCTTTAGTAATAAATTTGAGTTCTGTACCTCTAAAAATAAGGTCTGATGGGAATCCAAACTTTTTTAGCCTCCTGAGATCTAGTCTTTTAGCTCTTATAATCATTATGATTTAAAAAGTATACCCACGAGCGTACCTGGTATTGAACCCAAAAGGCCTAGCTGTCTTTTGTTAACCGCTTGATAAATGTAATAAAAATTTTGAAAAATTAAATAGGCTGAGAATCTTAAAAGCTTGTCAAAAGAGTTAATTTTAATATGTCTTTTGTAAAAAATTATAAAGTTTATTATCCTTGGGTAGCTTAAGGGCCTCTCCGAAAAGAAACCCTCTGTTGATGGGCAGTGGTTTACTTCTGCTTTTGGATGAAACATTAATTTATATCCAAGTTTCCTGATTTTTAAAGATGCGTCCGGTTCATGATACTCGCCAATGCCTGTGTAACTATTATCAAAGCCTCCCACCCTCTTAAGTAACTTCGTTCTAACAGCCCAATTGCATGCTTCTAAGTTGCTAACCTTTTTGTATCTTACTTTTCTTGAGACTGAAAAATTACTACCCAGGGAAAAGGCCCCCGATTTAAACCAGTGGCTAACCCTCATCGGCTTTCCTTCCATAAAATATCCATAGTAAATTACTCCAAGAATCCTCCAAAAAAAGTTGCCGTTTCTTAGTTTTTTTTGAAAATAAAAAAGATCGCGCGATCTGGCGTATTTTTTGGGTATTACAGTTGGGCCTGTAAGACCACCAACTCTTCTATCCTTTTCAAAAACCATACTTATAGTTTTTAACCAGCTTTTTGTAGCTAAAACATCGTCGTCTGTTCTGACAAAAATTTTGCCCCTTGCTACCGCTAACCCCTTATTCATCTGAGGAATTAAACCTCCTTTTTTGTAAACAATTCTAATTTTGAGCTTTTTTTTGAAAGATTTAGCTATTCTGACAGTTTTGTCTGTTGAGCCGCCATCTACGATAACAACTTCGAAGTTTTTATAACTTTGATTAACCAAAGTGTTTAGCATTTTTCCTATAGATTTTTCTCTGTTCTTTGTTGGAATACAAACAGTTATGCTTGGTTTCTTCATTTTAGTAGCTATTGGCATTACCGATTTTTTGTTTATTGATTGCCTTGCTTATAAAATACCACAATGGACGACTGACTACTAGCTTTTTGATATTATTATCTACGTAATAAACTTTATTTGACTGAATCGCTTTTCTTTTTGTGTTTATCTTTTTAAAATTTACAATAAAGTATAGGACTCCCTTGCTCATGTAATAGGAATCATCTAGCTTGAATATAAGAGCACGATAGATAATGAAGCATATCCACAAAAGAAGGTTCTTGAATAATATTGACCACAATAACTCATTTGGCAGGTTTTTGTATAACGTAGATAGGTAGTTTTTTGGGCCGTGATACTTAGCTAAGTTGCTAGCATTTTTTTGCCCCAAAATCAGAGTGCTAGTTCCAAAATGGTGGTAAACCACACTAGTTGGTAAATAATGAACTTCAAAACCTGTCAACCAACTTCGCCAACCAAGATCGGTTTCTTCTACATAAATGAAGTAATCGTCATCGAAACCACCGGCCCTGTCAAACACATCCCTTCTAATAAACATTCCAGCAGATTTGGCGGCTAGGATTTTTTTTGGTTTATTGAATTGCCCACGATCTAGTGTTCCAGCTGGACATTCTTGGACTAGGAAGCCGTTTGATCCTAGATATTCACCAACATAGTCAATTTTCCGATGGTCGCTCTCCAACAATAATTTAGATTGAATGACACCAACTTTTCTGTGTTTGGTGAAGTATTCTAGGGCATTCTTGGCCCAATTTTTATCAACTTCGGTATCGTTATCCAAAAAGGACAAATATTCTCCTGTACTATTTTGGACACCAATGTTTCTGGCCATGGCTGGACCAAAATTTTTGTGCAGAAAAATAATTTTTAGGTTTTTTGTTGTGTTTGAGAGCTTTAATAGACTTATAAGCTCTTCCTTTTTGGAACCGTTGTCAACAACTATAATTTCCAGTTTTTTGTAAGCAGATTGATGAATCGACTTTATTAACTTCTTTAGATATTTAATGCCATTTAGATTTACAATGACCACCGAAAGTTTATTTGTGTGTGATTTTTTCATAAGTTTTTTTGTAAAGCAGGGCAATGCTACCTGGACTTCTGGTAATCGCCTTATGTTTCACGTTTTGTTCGATTTCGCTAACGATCTTAGGGTGTTTTGCCAGATAGTCCAACCAGAACGACCATTTGTGGTTTTCTGTCAATATTCCAGTCCTCTTGTGTTTGACATCTTCTTTAAAAAACCCAATATTTGAGGCTATAACGCATTTATAGTAACTATCGGAGTGAAATAGTGGGCCACTTGAGCCAACCGTGATGACAGCTGGAATCAGAGTGCAGTAAGCATTGTTGTAAAGATCGTCCTGCTGTTTTTGATTTATGAAACCTACGATTTTAATTTTTTTGTCTAACTTCTTTTTTTTGATGAGATTCCTTACTTCCTCTAATGCTTTCTCTTGCCCCTTAATCACTCCGCCGGCCAGTATTAACTGAAATGGTGTTTTTGGGCTTTTTTTAACAAAATCAGAAAATCCATTGATGATGTAGTCTAAACCTTTTCGCCTTACCATATAACCAAAATAAAAAAAATACTTTTTTTGTTTTTTCTTAAGAACTTTTTCTTTTGGTATTGGTATTGGTATATTTGATATTTTTTTAGAATCTATTTGATAGTCATTAACTAAAATATTTTTAGCCATTTTTGTGTGAACAAATATTTGGTCACAAAAAAGTGATGTTACTTTGAATATGTAGTTAAAGAACAACCTAATTATTGTTGGAGTCATGTATTTTTTATCCTGATGGAATAAATAAAGGAATTTTTGGTTTATGTCTTTTTTGGCAACGGTGCCGTGAAAAGTTACAGCGGTTTTGTAGCCAAGGACTTTTACGAGCAAGAGGGCTATAGGGAAAAGAACGGCAGTTGCTTGACCACCAAACATATTTAATTCGTGTTGAAAATGAACTAAATCTGGTTTATCTTTTGACAAATGTGTAAGAATGTCAAAGATAAAGTGAGGTGATTTTCTCCATACAGCTTTAACTGTTCCACAATTTTGAATTTTTAAGTTTTCTTTTTGATTGTCGGAATAAACAACCAAGTCAAGTTTTTTGCTTAAGCCAGAACAAATTACCTGAGAATAATGTCCGGATGGTAACATGCTTGAAATAAAAACAATCTTCACATTGCCGATTATATGATTATTGAATAAAAAGTTAAACTGTGTTAGCTTAACTCAATGAAAATTAAAGGAAATAAATTCTGCATCTTGGGCAGACATGGTTTTATCGGTAAGGAATTGGAGATGAAAATTAAAAAGATGGGTGGTAAAGTAACATCCACGCCAACAAGAGATGTTAAGGTGATTTTTAACTTAGCCTCACCTACTCACCTACCTTTTGAGTCAAACCCTGACTTTCATATTGCAGAAGCGGTTGGTAGTTTTATAAATTTACTACCGTTTTGCAGAGATAATAATATCCACTTCATTTGGGCGTCAAGCGCACTAGTATATGAGAAGGACATAACTTTTTCGAGACT